>DASTLS010000232.1:0-3079 GCA_035714725.1 Alphaproteobacteria bacterium
GCGATGATGCGTTTCTTGCCCATGCGCTTTGCCAGCAAGATCTGGCCCATGCAGTGATTGATTTTGTGCGCGCCGGTGTGATTGAGTTCTTCGCGCTTCAGATAGATTTTCGCGCCGCCTAACTTCTTTGTCATGCGCTCGGCGTAAAACAGTGGCGACGGGCGACCGACATAATGCTTGAGGTAGTAGTCGAGTTCGTCCTGAAACTTCGGATCGGCCTTAGCTTTTTTGTAAGCTTCTTCGACCTGAAGCACGAGCGGCATCAAAGTCTCGGCGACAAACCGACCGCCATACGTTCCGAAATGCCCGCTCTCGTCGGGGCCGGTTGTATATGAATTTAGCGGTGTTTTGGCGTTTGTCATGCCCGCACCATAGCGAATTTGGGGCTCGCGTCAAAGCCGAGATAGGCGTTTACTTTCAGTATTTGCGGTTTATGCTGAACGAATTGATTGATTGATTTTGGGTATTCATAATGACCGATGAAACCAGCAGGGTCGATGAAGGCAAGGCCTTATTGAAAAGACTTGAGCGCAATCTGCTTAGACGCGGTCGCTCGACACTTTCCGATCAAGATGTCGTTCAACTTTTTAACAACCTCACTAATAGGGCTATTGTGATATCCGGGGCCGAGGCTCCGAACACAGAGTTACTGGAATTATGCCATACCAATCTTTCGGTTTTGCATCGGAAGTGGCCGCTCCGGCCTGAGGAAACGGAAAACTACCTTACTCAGCTACTGAAAGCTCACAACGAGGTAGCTCCACCGATGCAAGCTGAAATCCGCGATTTGTTGTGGATGCTTGAGAGCCATCAGGATCGCGCCGAAACAAGAGCTGCCGCGCGAACTCGCGCGCCTAAATTGGATGGGCTCGGTTTATAAATTCGATGCGAGGTCGATAAACTCGCGGATTTTAATCGGGCTCTTGCGGCCCGGCGCATCTTCAACGCCTGACGATACATCGACGATATGCGCGCCTGTAATGCGCACCGCCTCAACCAAATTATCGGCATTCAATCCGCCCGCAAGCATCCATGGTTTCGAGAACGCCTTGCCGTGTAACAGACCCCAATCGAACACCTGAGCATTGCCGCCCGGCATGGCATCGACATGGTTCGGCGGCTTGGCATCGAACAGCAGCATATCGGCGACATCCTCAAACGCTGCGATGTTATCGAGATCTTTGGCCTCAAGCACGGGAATAGCCTTCATCACTTTAAGGCCCGTGAGCTGTTTCACTTCAGCGACGCGCTCCGGCGTTTCATCGCCATGCAGCTGGATCATGCGGAGCGGAACTTTCTCGAGCACATCTTTCAGATCGGCATCGGTCGGGTCGACAAACAAGCCGGTGAGCGTGACAGAGGGCGGTACGAGCGTAGCGAGCTTCGCCGCGACATTCGGATTTACGGCGCGCGGCGAACGCGGATAGAACACGAGGCCGACATAACGCGCGCCGGCTTCGACAGCGGTACGCATCGCCACCAGGTCATTGATCCCACAAATTTTGACGACCACGGCCATCAATAAAAATCCCGAATAAGGTTGTAATACCTAGCATAATCCATTATCACACCGCCCGCATCAATGATGATGAATACCCAAAATAGAAAGATACGAAGGTAGTTATTATGAAGAAAGCCGGTTTTAGTAACGATAATGTGTATGAAGTGACTGTTTCACCTCGCAGCCTCGAAGATCACGTTCGCGATTTCTTCAGCGCCCATGCCGGTAAGGCAGACGTATGTCCGAACGCTTTGGCTACCTTAAAAGGGGAAGTGGTCCGCGCAAAATTTGGCGCCGTATCAAATGCCGCCCACAACATGTTTCTGAGCGGTCGTCCTCTTGTAACGCATCCTACTGTCTGGACAGCCGCAGAAAATTTGCTCAATGGGGATTTCCACTGGCGCAGAGACCATCCCGTCAGGATGGCTATGCGATCTCTGCTGCAATCTTTTCAGCCGCGCCCGCAGGGTCTTCAGCACCCGTAATCGGCCGCCCGATCACCATATAAGTCGCACCCGCCGTCATAGCCTCCTTGGGGGTCATGACGCGCTTCTGGTCGCCCGCGGCAGCCCATGAGGGGCGAATGCCCGGCACCATCAGAATGAAGTCGGGGCCAAGGGCTTTTCTCAAAACTTCAACTTCTGCAGGAGAACAAACAACGCCATCCAAGCCATTGTCTTTGGCCAATTTTGCCAGACGCAAAACCTGGTCATTTGTGTGGGTATCTTGGCCGACCGCGGCCAGATCTTTGGCATCGAGGCTGGTCAGAACCGTAACGCCAAGGAGCTTGGGACGCCCTGCCCCGGCCTTGGCAGCCGCATCGGCAGCCGCCCGCATCATGGCAGGACCGCCCGAGGTATGGATGGTGATAAAGACCGGCTTGAGGTGCAGCAGAGCCGCCATGGCACCGGCAACTGTATTCGGAATGTCGTGGAGCTTCACATCCAGGAAAATCGGCACGCCGGTCTTGGCGATCGCTTTATATCCCGCCTCGCCCAACGCCATGAAAAATTCGAGCCCGAGCTTCAAACCATGCACTCGTCCTTTGATTGACGCCGCAAGCTTCTCGGCTTTCGCGAGATCGGTTGTATCGACGGCACAAAAAACAGGGCTACTCATGCGCGCATTTTCCAGAAAGAGCGTTTCGATGATGTCCGCAGCGTTGTGCCGGTGCGTGCCGGCGGAATGACAGTCTGCTGCAAGTCGGTGATTTTTTCCTGAAGCGTCATGATCTCTTTCCGCAGGCGCCGCGCTTCAAACCGATGCTGCAGCATCGCAACCCATCCGGCGATCATGCCGATCAGGACACCGAACAAAAGCGTACCGAGCGTAAGCAGATAAAGGGGGGCCTGAATTGAGATGCCGAACGGCCAGAGGCTAATGGTCGTATCCTGCGTGTTGGCGAGCGCAAACGACAGCGCAAGCGCTGCGAGAATCAGGCCCAGAAATCCGGATATCAGTTTCATGTCGTATGTCGCTCAACGCGGAGCGGGCTTATTCGTCCGACGTGCCTTCGATGCCGTTCAGGCGGTCGCGCAGTTGCTTGCCGGTCTTGAAGAAGGGCACGAATTTTTCGGC
>DASTLS010000233.1:0-3018 GCA_035714725.1 Alphaproteobacteria bacterium
TCCACTCCCAGACTTTTTTGAGGAACGGCTCGCGGCCCATTTCGCGGCGATTGAGTTTCTGTGCAGCAAGCTCACGCTCCACCACCATTTGCGTCGCGATGCCAGCGTGATCTGTTCCCGGTTGCCACAAAACGTCTTTGCCCTTCATGCGCTGATAGCGCACGAGGATATCCTGCAGCGTGAATGTAAGAGCGTGGCCCATATGAAGGCTGCCGGTCACGTTCGGCGGCGGCATCATGATGGTGAAAGGCTCAGCCTTCGAACTCGGATTGCAGGCAAACGCGCCCGACTTCTCCCAACGCTCATAAAGCTTGGGCTCGGTCGCGGCGGCATCGTAATTTTTCTCAATAGGCATAAGCGTAATATTCCCGGGGCAAATTTCGCTCATATATGACGGGAAAACCGGCTAGAATGCAAGAATGCAGAGCTACAAAGACCCCTCGCCCGCCGAAATTCAGGACATACTCAAGTCCGTCAAAACCATCGCCTTGGTCGGCGCCAGCGCCAATGAAGAGCGCGACAGCCATATCGTTATGCGCTTTCTGCAAAATCGCGGCTATCGCGTCATTCCGGTCAATCCCGGCTTGGCAGGGCAGGATCTCTTGGGTGAGAAAGTCTATGCCAAGCTCGCCGATATTCCGGAGCCGATCGATATGGTCGATGTGTTCCGCAATTCGGAAGCAGCCGGCGGCGTGACGGATGAAGCCATCGCGATTAAAGCCAAAGTCGTCTGGATGCAGCTTGGCGTACGAAATGAACCGGTGGCCGAACGCGCACTTGCGGCGGGGCTGAAGGTCGTGATGAACCGCTGCCCGAAGATCGAACTCGCGCTTTAGTTATTTGTAGTTCTGCGGGAAGAGATCGCGCTCGACCAGCTCGATCATGATGTGGATCGCTTTGATGTGCAATTCCTGCACGCGGTCGGCAAATTTTCCACCCGGCGCCGAGATACGAATATCTGCCGCCTGACCTAGTGGTGAATCCGGCACGCCCATCAGGCCGATGACGGTCATGCCCAGTTTTTTGGCAACATCTACCGCCGTCATGATGTTCTTGCTCTTGCCGCTGGTGCTGAGTGCGACGAGGCAATCGCCCTTCTTCGCATGCGCTTCAAGATAGCGCGAGAAGACGAACTCATAACCGTAGTCATTGGCAACGCAGGTCAAATGCCCGGCGTCATTGATTGCAACCGCTGGAAGTCCCGGACGATCTAAACGATAACGGCCCGAAAGCTCTTCCGCGAAATGCATGGCATCACACATCGAGCCGCCATTGCCGCAGCTGAATACGCGTCCGCCATTTTTGAATGTCGAAACAAGCTTGGCACCCGCATCCGCAATCGCCTTCAGGCTCGCGGCATTGACTAGCAAAGCTTGCAACGCGGCTTGGGATTCTTCGAGGCTTTGGCGAACGACTGTTTCGGCGGACATGAAATACCTATAGGCTTTGGGTGCTTTCGGCCAGCCAATCGAGGAAAGGTTGATGGCCGTCAGTAATAGGAAGCGCAACAATGCATGGGCATTCGTAGGAGTGCAAGTCTTTCACTTTGGCTTCTACAGCACCAAATAATTCAGCGCGCGTTTTGACAAGCAGATAAACCTCATCGCCTGCCTCGACCTTGTCCTTCCAACGATAGATGGATTTCACGCCGGGCACGATATTCGCGCATGCAGCAAGTTTCTCTTCGACCAGCGCGTGGGCGATTTTTTCGGCCTCAGCAACCGAAGATGTCGTGATGTGAATGGAAATGAAATCCGTCATGCCCTGCCCGCGTTATGCGGAGCAAGCCTAAGCCAAGCTTCCTGTCAGGAAAAGAGTTTTACGCCGCGCGAGCCTGAGGCGCATAAGCGCCGCGCGTAAGGTCTGTCGGACGCACAGGGGTAGCGTCATTATCCGCCGTCATAGTTGCGGTAAGCGACGGCATCGCCCCCAACGATGGCAGCGCGCTAAACACAGCTGCGGCCGATGCATTATTGTCTGTTGCCAAACGAATGACCTGCGCACCATGATGCACAACGCCTGTTGCATTGTGCTGGACGTCAGCCGTCAGCTGGCGACGATCATTCCAGGCTGTTTGCGCAGCAGATGCCAAGCGGTCACCGCTATCGGCATCATGCGCTGCGATTGCGGCATTCGTTGTTGTGTTGGCAACGTCATGCGCCAACTTCGGATCGGAAACAACCGACCATGCGAAGCTAAGCGCGTCTTCAACACCCTTGATAACTTTACCTGCCAGCGCCTCAGCCTGCTTCGGATTCTCCATCGCCCATTTCGCGCCGTGATAGACAGTAACGGCGAGGCTAGCGCCACCGAGCGTAATCCAGTCCGCAGCCGGCATAAAATTGCCCTTGAAAGCTTGCTGCACAGCCGTCGCACCGCCAACAGTCAGGAAGTCGACCAGTTTGAACGCCGTGCCGGGAATATCGCTCGGATTAGAGAAAACATTCTTAGCCGCATTCCAAACGTCTTTGCCGACATTCACGACGGCATCCAGCATGAACTTGCCGAGCTTGCCGGCATCCTGAATTGTCAGATTGAAAGCTTCGCTGACAGAATCGGTCTTGCGGTAGTTCAAATAGAAATCGCCAAGGAACGCTACAGCGCCGATCGCAACAGCACCGATGCCTGTTGCTGTCGCAGCCGTTGCAATACCACCAGCGAGCAAGCCCATGTCGGCAATACCGCCGGCGACAACAGCACGGCCCACAAATTCCAGCGCCATTTTGCCGCCGCCTTCGAGAGCGGTTCTAGCAAAGCCGCGTTCGACAGCGCCTGCACCCGCGCGTTCAAGACCGCGCACACCGGCACGACCGGCATCACGTGTAAGATCGCGAGCAGCCACGTGTTCTGCATCATTCGCAGCCGTTCTTGCGGCACCTTCTGTGGCGCGCGGCGCATGTGGATCGTGCGGTTCGCCAGCATGTTCTTCAGGCGTACCTTTATGAGCAGGATCTTCCGGATCACCTTCTTCGCCGTTACGCCCTCTTGTTCTCGGGCGATGACGCTGGTGTTGGCGAC
>DASTLS010000234.1:0-9147 GCA_035714725.1 Alphaproteobacteria bacterium
AATCCCACCCCTGTTAAACCCGAAGGAGACTATCATGGCCCGCACTCCCAACCTTCAGATCGTCGACAAAGCAGACAAGGACAATGACGTGAACAGCGACCGCCAGAAAGCCCTCGACGCAGCCCTCGCCCAGATCGAGCGCGCCTTCGGCAAAGGCTCTGTCATGAAGCTCGGCACCAATGGTGACAAAGCCGAGATCGAAACCATCTCCACCGGCTCCCTTGGCCTCGATATCGCCCTTGGCATCGGTGGCTTGCCGAAAGGCCGTATCATCGAAATCTATGGCCCTGAAAGCTCGGGCAAGACCACCCTCGCGCTCCATGTCATCGCGCAAGCCCAGAAAAACGGCGGCACATGTGCCTTTGTCGACGCTGAACACGCGCTCGACCCTGGCTATGCCCGCAAGCTTGGCGTGAATATCGATGACCTGTTGATCTCGCAGCCGGACGCGGGGGAGCAGGCCCTCGAAATCGCTGACACTCTCGTCCGCTCCGGAGCCATTGATGTGTTGGTGGTCGATTCTGTCGCTGCCCTGGTTCCCCGCGCCGAACTCGAAGGCGAAATGGGCGACAGTCATATGGGCCTGCAAGCCCGCCTGATGAGCCAGGCGCTGCGCAAGCTCACCGGCTCGATCTCCAAATCCCAATGCATGGTCATCTTCATCAACCAGATCCGCATGAAGATCGGCGTGATGTTCGGCAACCCCGAAACCACAACCGGCGGCAATGCGCTCAAGTTCTATGCGTCGGTCCGCCTCGATATCCGCCGCATCGGCGCGATCAAGGAACGCGAAACCGTGGTCGGCAACCAAACCCGCGTGAAGGTCGTCAAAAACAAGATGGCGCCTCCCTTCCGCGTCGTCGAATTCGACATCATGTATGGCGAAGGCGTTTCGAAGATGGGCGAACTCATCGATCTCGGCTCGCAAGCCGGCGTCATCGAGAAGTCCGGCGCATGGTTCTCCTATGACGGCCAGCGCATCGGTCAGGGCCGTGAGAACGCCAAGCAGTTCCTCCGCGACAACCCTGAGATGGCTCAAGCTATCGAAAACAAGGTCCGCGCCAATGCAGGTCTTGTCGCCGATGCCATGATGGGAACGCCGGATGAAGGCGCTTCGAAAGACGACGAATAAGCCATCTTATTCCTAGCCAACAGGAGCATGTCATGCTGACGAATGAGCAAATCATCTCAAGCGTAAAACAGGCCTTTTCCCCTTTGCCATGCAGCGCCGAAATCTTCTTCGACGACAAACTGCAGTACAAGGTCACCGACTATAACCAGACGACAGTGCGTTCCGGCGAAGTGGCTCTCCGCCATGCGCAAGATCCGGAACTTCTGGAATGTGTTTTAAGACAGGTCCGCGCCCGCATCCAGAATAAGGGCTTTGTCCTGAACCAACCGGCCTTTGCAGCCGCAGCCTAATTGACGTGCAGGAGAGTAGAGTCTCAAATCTGTGACTGTGGGCGAAGCGAGCGTCTTCCCCACAGCACATGATCTTCCCAAAGCCCGTTAATCTGCAGATAGGCTTTGGCATATCCTTCTTCCTCAAAACCGAGACGTTTCAGAAGTGCCTTACTCGGCTCATTTCGCGGCAGGCAACTGGCCTCGACCCTATGCAGCCGCAGCGTATAGAACGCGAAGTCCAACACCAGTTGCGTCGCCTCGGTCATAAAGCCCTGATTGGCATAAGGTGCGCCAATCCAGTAGCCGAGCGTTCCCTTTTGAGCGATACCACGCTGAACATCATTGAGTGCAATACCGCCAAGCAAAGGCCGGTTGCCGCGCTAACCATTGCCAAAGATCAGAAAGGCATAGCCCTTGCCCTGCCGCCATTCGCGCCAGTTCCGCCGCATGAGGCCGCAGAAGAAATCATAATTGAGCGCATTGATCGGCCATGCGGGTTCCCACGGCACAAGGAAATCACGGCTGACTTCGCGCAGCGCTTTCCAGTTCCGCCAGTCGGACGGATCACCAAGGCGTAAGAACACCTTTTCGCCCATCAACTGCGTCTCGAGCGGCGGGCTCGGCCAGCGCGTCTTGGGTCTCAGGAAGGAAAAGATATCGCCCCACATGGGCAGATCCTCAGCGCGAGAGGCGCGCCACCGTTGATTTGTAATCTTCCAGCTTGTCGAGGGGGCCAAGCGCCACAAGGACCGGGCGCTTGCTGAGCAGCTTCGCCGCCATCGTTTTAATGTCTTTGGTCGAGACAGCCATAAGCTTCTTCAGGATTTCGTCAATCGAGACCGGGCGGCCATGAGCCAATAATTGATGCCCAAGAATTTCAGCGCGGCGCATCACGCTTTCTTGCCCCATAAGCATATCGGCCCGGGCTTGGGCTTTGGCGCGGTCGAGCTCACCACGCGTCACGTTCTTGGTAACATCGCGCAATTCATTGCAAACAACCGGAATAAGCTCCTGCACACGCGCAGGGTCGGTACCGGCATAAATCTGGAACAACCCACCGTCGCTGAAAGCCGAATGGCCGCAATTGATCGTGTAAACGAGGCCGCGTTTTTCACGCACTTTTTGGAATAACCGCGACGATGAACTGCCGCCAAGGATTATGGAAAGCAACTGCGTCGCGTAAATATCGCGGCTGTAAAAACCCGGCCCCGCGAGGCTCAAGATCAGATGCAACTGCTCGATCTTTTTGCGGATACGCTTGCCACCACTCGCAATACGGATTTTATCGGTCACTGGTTTTTTGCCACGTGGAAGGCGTGCAAAGCGCTTTGAAACCATTTCGACAAATTCTTTATGTTCGATCTTACCCGCAGCGACCAAGATCATGTTGCCGGCGCGATAGTATTGCTTCACATAGTCCGACACAGCTTTGCGCGGTAGTTTTGCGATAACGTCAGCTGAGCCTAAAATCGAACGCCCGATTTTCTGCTTCGGAAACGCGGTTTGGTGCATGACATCGAAAATCGAATCTTCCGGCGAATCTAGATCACGACCGATTTCCTGAATGATGACCTTCTTTTCGCGCTCCAGCTCTTTCGGCTGGAAGATCGAATGCTGCAGCATGTCGGCGATGATATCGCAGGCCAGCTCCGCATTTTCCGGCAATACCCGAGCGTAATAAGCGGTTTCTTCGCGCGTGGTGTGCGCATTCATCATGCCGCCGTTTTTCTCGATAGCGGCAGACAGCGCATAGGACGAACGCTTCTTTGTGCCCTTGAACATCATGTGCTCAACAAGATGTGCGACCCCGTTGGCTTTCCATGGCTCATGCCGCGTGCCGACACCAACCCAGGCGCCCACCACCACGCTTTCGGATTCGCGCATTGTGTCAGTCGCTACGCGCAAGCCGTTCGGCAATGTGGTGATTTCGATGCTCATAATTTGACCTGAGATGTGATGAATTTCTCAACCGCAGTAGCTTCCGCCGGCAGCAAGGTCGTGCGTTCTTTCTTCGACATCAAAGCCGCGACATAATCCGGCAGTTCCGGCGTCACGCCGATGGCACGTTGAATGGTTTCCGGAAATTTCGCCGGATGGGCGCAAGCGAGACTGATCACAGGATCCGGCAGTTCGCGCTCGAGAATGCGTGTAGCCGCAACGCCTACCGCCGAATGCGGATCGAGCACATAGCCGCTTTCTTTATAAACATCCTGAATAGTCTTGATCGTAAGGTCGTCATCGGCACGAGCCGCCGTGAAAATCTGCCGCGCCATACCGAGCTGCACGGGTGAGACTTCAAACTTGCCCTCGGCACGCATCTGCCCCATCAGGCCGCGCAGTTGCGCCGATTTCTCGCCACAGAGATCGAACAATAAGCGCTCAAAATTGCTGCTGATCTGAATATCCATGCTGGGGCTCAGCGTCGATTGCACGCCCTCGGTCTGCATTTTGCCCGAGGTGAAAAAGCGCGTGAGAATATCATTCTTGTTGCTAGCGACCGCCAGTTTCGAGACCGGCAAGCCGCATTTCATCGCGGCATAAGCGGCATACACATTACCGAAATTGCCCGTCGGCACGGCGAAGCTAACCGGCTTCGTGCCACCGCCCTTATCCCCATTTAGGCGAGCAACAGCGACGAAGTAATAAACCATCTGCGCCAGAATGCGCATCCAGTTGATCGAATTGACGGCGGCGAGGCTGTATTTTTCGCGGAAGCCGGCATTACCGAACAGGGTTTTCACGATGTCCTGGCAATCATCGAAGCTGCCTTCGATAGCAATCGCATGAACATTCGGTGCATCGACGCAGGTCATCTGCTTGCGCTGAATGTCGCTTGGCCCCTTCTTGGGATAGAGAATGAAGACATCGATATTCTTGCGGTTGGCGAGTGCCGAAATAGCAGCCGAGCCCGTATCGCCTGAAGTAGCACCCACTACCGTCATGCGCGTGCTGCTCTGGCTCAGAAAATGCTCGAACACCAAGCCAAGCAATTGCATCGCCACATCTTTGAAGGCGATGGTCGGGCCGTGGAATAGTTCCAAAATCCAATGCCGATCATCCAGCTGCTTCAGCGGCGTGACGGATGTGTCGTTGAATGTTGAATAGGCTTGCGCCAGCAACCGCTGCAAAACGGTTTCGTTCAAAGACGGTGTGACGAAAGGCTTCAGCACCTTCTGCGCGATATCGAGATAGGATTTGCCGTTCAGCGCCGCGATATCGGCGGGCAAAAATTCCGGCCAGGTTTTCGGCACATAAAGGCCGCCATCGGTCGCCAAACCCGCGAGTGTTACGCCGCGCAGGTCAAGTTCCGGCGCTTGTCCGCGCGTGCTGTGATAGAAAACGGTCATGGGTTTCAGGATACTTTACGATAGGCCGAGACGCCATAGATAACCACGAGCGCAAAGGCCAGCCCGAACCATGTAATCGCGTAACTAAGGTGATTATTCGGCAAGGTTACCCGTGTCTGCCCGCCGATAGGCAAGCCGCCGGGATTGGGCTTGGTATCTGCTGCCAATATGTAAGGCATAAATTCCTTTACGCCCGCGACCTTGGCCATGGCGCTGAGATCGACACCGTACCAATCGTTTTTGACCGGATCGCTTACCGGCTCCATCCAACGGTGGTGCGGCACGCGCAAAACGCCGGTGACTTTTATATTACCGGGCAGCTGAGCTTGTGGACGTGTTTCGGGAAGCTTTTTGTCATAAGGCACCCAGCCGCGATCAATGAGAACGACGCGGCCATCCTTGAGCGCCATCGGTACATAAATGTGATAACCGCCGAGGCCGGTCAGCGAGAAGCCATTGACGTAAAATTCGTGGGTATAATCAAATGTGCCGGTAGCAGTGACGGGGCGGTATTCGGCTTCCTTGATGCGCTCGAACTTATCGACGTCGATCGGTTCTTCGTTCAGACGCTCGGCGATTTCAGCGAGGAGGCCTTCTTTCCAGTGCAGGCGATAAACCTGCCAGCTGCCGAGGCCGAGCAGCACGATGAGCATGATACCGGTGATGAGCGTCGGCCACAGGCGGAGCACGAATACGCCGCGTCCGATGCGAAACTCAACCGGCTTCATCGGCAATTACTTGCCAGAGCCGTACCAGTAGATGGAGATAAAGAGGAACAGCCAGACAACGTCAACAAAGTGCCAATACCAGGCGGCAGCTTCGAGGCCGAAATGGCTTTGCGGGGTGAAATGACCCTTCTTCGCGCGCCACCAGCAAACGGCCAGGAAGATCGTGCCGATGATGACGTGGAGGCCATGGAAACCGGTCGCCATAAAGAAGGTGGATCCGAACATGCCACTCTTCAGGCCGAATTCAGCATGATGATATTCGTAGGCTTGGCAGCATGAGAAGCTGAAGCCTAGGGCTACCGTAATCGCCAGCGCCTTGACCAGTTCTTTTTGCTTGCCTTCGAGTACGGCGTGATGCGCCCATGTGACGGTCGTGCCGGAGAGCAGCAAGATCAGCGTCATGATGAAAGGCATATCGAACGGATCGAATGTCTTGATGTTCACGGGCGGCCATACGCCACCGAGGATAGCGGGCGGATAAAGCGCTGCGCTGTAATAGGCCCAGAAAAAGGCCGAGAAGAACATCACTTCCGATGCGATGAACAGCGCCATGCCGTAACGCAGACCGATCTTCACAACCGGCGAATGGGCATGCTCAACCGAAGATTCGTGAATAACCGTGCGCCACCAGCCGAACATAACGGCAAGAACGCCGATGAAGCCAACGAGCGGCCAGCCCCAACCGAGATCGAGCGAACCGATCTTGGCCTTGTGCATGAACATGACCATGCCACCTGTCATCAGGCCCGCGACCATCGCGCCGATCAATGGCCAAGCCGAAGGCTTAACCAGATGCCAAGGCTGCGGAATGCCGCTGTCGGAATAATGGACGTTCGATGGATCGTGACTCATGGTGAAACTCTCAAGGGTTGGGTAGTGACGACTCAGTACTTGCTTGTTTGGCGTGGGCCTTGCCCTGATCTTTGGCTAAAAAGAAGGTATAAGACAAGGTGATGTTTTGCACATCATCATTCTTGGGGTCCTTGGCCAGCTCCGGATCGACATAGAATTGAACGGCCATGTCTTCGCTCTGGCCCGGCTTCAACACCTGTTTTGTGAAGCAAAAACACTGAATTTTGTCGAAATAGGCCCCGGCTTTATCCGGCTGCACATTAAAGGTAGCGGTACCCACAAGGGTTTTATCACCCTTATTGGTCGCCCTGTAATTCACAGTCGCCTGTTCGCCCAGCTTTACGCGGAGGCTCTTGGTCTCGGGCGCAAATTCCCAAGGGAGAGCCGGATCGACATTGCCGTCGAAGGTTACGGTGACATAGCGTTCGGCCGCAGGCGTGGGTGCCGCCGCTTGCTCAACGCGCTTCGGCGTACCGCCAAAACCGGTCGCCTTGCAAAAGAGGCTGTAGAGCGGGACAGACGCGTAAGCCAGGCCGATCATGAGGCCGACGCCGACTGCGAGCGAGAAAAGCAGTGTCGTATTTTTATCCGGCCTCTTCATGGGCCATAGCCCATTTTGATTTTGGTAATCGTCACGCCATAGACGATGACGACAAAAGCCAGCAGGGCAAAAAAGACGGCGAGGTTACGGCCACGACGACGGCGATTGCGTTCGGCAGCAACAGGATCGACCGGCTCGCTCATGCCCACATTCCGATCACGCGATCGATGACGAGCAGCGACAGAAGCGCGAAGAGATAGATGATCGAATAGCCGAACATCTGCTTGGCCGAGCGATGCGTGTCATCCATCAGTACGCGCACGGCAGCGACGACAAAAAGGCCGCTGAGGATGCAAGCGCCGGTTAGATACACAACGCCGCTGAGGCCGGTGAAAGATGGCGCGAGGCTAAGCGGAAACAGGATGAGTGTATAGACCAACATCTCGATCTTGGTGCGGCGCGCACCTTTAATCACAGGCAGCATCGGAACATTCGCGCGGGTGTAATCTTCGTTGCGATAGAGCGCGAGCGCCCAGAAATGCGGCGGTGTCCAGATGAAGATGATGGCGAAGAGAATGATTGCTTGCAGATCGACATGGCCGGTGACGGCAGCCCAGGCGATCATCGGGGGGAAGGCCCCTGCTGCGCCACCGATCACGATGTTCTGCGGCGTGCGGCGCTTTAGGCCCATCGTATAGACGTAGATATAAAAACCGGCAGCAAATGCGAGCAAGCCGGCAGCGAGCCAGCCAATCGTCAGCGCCATCAAAGCAACCGAGCCGAAAATCAGCGCTGCACCGAATTCAAGAGCGGATTGCGGCTCGACACGGCCCTGCGGAATGGGGCGCGAGCGGGTGCGCAGCATGATCGCGTCGATATCGCGGTCGTACCACATGTTCACGGCTGCACTGCCACCGGCCGACATGGCGATGCAGAGGATGGTCACGAAGCCAAGCAGCGGGTGAATGTGGCCGGGTGCAACGAGGAGACCAACGAGACCGCTGAACACGACAAGCGACATCACGCGCGGCTTCAGGAGCTCGATATAATCGCGCACGGAAGCGCCAGCCCCAATCATGGGCTCAGCAGCGAGTGTATTCGTAGTCGTCGTCATGTCTTTTTCCGACCGGAAAATCCGGTGCTTTAGTCAACGCGCGGCAGCGTCTCAAACGTATGGAACGCCGGCGGTGAAGACTGTGTCCATTCGAGCGTCGTAGCGCCCTCGCCCCAATAATTGGCGCCGACTTTCTTGCCCCAGAAAATCGTGTAGATGGCGACGAACACAAACCAGATCGCGGCGCAATAGGAAACCAGCGAGCCGTAGGTTGCAATCGTGTTCCAGCCATGGAACGCATCCGGATAATCAGGGATGCGACGCGGCATACCCTGCAATCCGAGGAAATGCATCGGGAAGAAGGTCAGGTTGACGCCGATGAAGGTCAGCCAGAAATGCAGCTTGCCCGCCCATTCCGGATAGGTGCGGCCCGACATTTTGCCGATCCAATAATAGAAGCCGGCGAAGATGCCGAATACGGCGCCGAGCGACAGCACGTAATGGAAGTGCGCAACGACGTAATAGGTATCGTGCACGGCGACATCGAGACCGGCGTTCGAGAGAACGACGCCCGTCACGCCACCAACGGTGAACAGGAAGATGAAGCCCAGCGCCCAAAGCATCGGGGTTTTGAATTCCATCGAGCCACCCCACATGGTTGCAATCCACGAGAAGATCTTGATGCCTGTCGGCACCGCAATGATCATCGTGGCGGCGGTGAAGTAAGCGCGCGTGTTGACGTCGAGGCCGACGGTATACATGTGGTGGGCCCAAACGACGAAGCCGATCACGCCGATAGCAACCATGGCGTAAGCCATGCCGAGATAGCCGAAGATCGGCTTGCGGCAGAAGGTCGAGACGATCTGGCTGATGATGCCGAAGGCGGGTAAAATCATGATGTAAACTTCGGGATGGCCGAAGAACCAGAACAGATGCTGGAACAGCAGCGGATCGCCGCCGCCGGCTGGATCGAAGAAGCTGGTGCCGAAGTTACGGTCGGTCAGCAACATCGTGATCGCGCCGCCGAGGACGGGCACAGCGAGCAAAAGCAGGAACGCGGTGACGAGCATGCCCCAGATGAAGAGCGGCATCTTGTGCAGCGTCATGCCTGGAGCACGCATGTTGAAAATGGTCGTGATGAAGTTGATCGCACCGAGGATCGACGATGCGCCCGCAAGGTGGAGCGAGAGGATCGCCATGTCGGTCGACGGCCCCGGCTCG
>DASTLS010000235.1:0-4796 GCA_035714725.1 Alphaproteobacteria bacterium
GTGGATCCAGGCTGCCGCAGCCGCAGCCATGAACACGGACATACCTTGCGCCAGAAGGCCGAGAATAATGCCAGCGAGAACGTCACCCGCTCCGGCAGTTGCCAGCCATGCAGGAGCATTCTTATTAACAACAACATCACCGTTCGGTTGCGCGATTACCGTTTCATGTCCTTTGAGCAGAACAACACATCCGGCAATCTTCGCCGCTTCACACGCACGCGAAATTTTATCGATATCTTTTGAGATGCCGCCGAACAATTTAGAAAATTCACCCTCATGCGGCGTCAGCACACATTGCGGGTGAAGTTTGGACAATAATTTCTGCGGCGCGTCCGCGAATAGCGTCAAGGCGTCAGCATCAAGCACACAAAGTTTCTTGGTCTCAAGCGCTGCGAGAACCAGCTCGGCTTTCTCTGGCCCCTGCCCCAATCCCGGCCCAATAAGAACAGCATTGCGTTTTGGCTCCGCAAGCAACTCGCGCCACGCAGCAGCATCATTCGCTTCACGCACGATGACGCTCTCTAGAGCTTCGGCATAAATCGGGAGAGATGATTTCGGCGTGCCGACTGTCACAAGTCCGGCACCGATCCGTTGCGCCGCGCGCGCCGCCATACGAGCCGCACCGGTCATCACATCGCCGCCATAGATCAGCGCATGACCGCGATCATATTTGTGGCCTTCGGGTTTTGGGAAAGGAAACTGGCTGAGCCAGAGGGCGGAATTGTTATCGGCAGTCTGCATGCGTTCCATCCGGAAGCGAGGAGACTATAGGATAATCCTGGGAGCGCGAGGCACAATGGTAAAAACATTCCCGCTTTGTATGACCTCAACCGATGGGCGTTTTTCAGGCGGTCGGGATGGCATCGATGGGGGAGCAAACCCTTCACCAACCGACCTCAGCTTGTTCCAATCGATATTAGCATGCATTTCACGAAGTTCGGAGATAGTGTCAAAGGTGCAGCTAACGCAGCTCTCCAAATCGATCGACACTTTGCCATCCGGATCGGGTTTGATCATGGGTTTATCGTTTGCGTTCATAGGAGCAAAAATCTCGACATTTTCTTTTGCAGTTTTTGGCACAGGAACCTCCCCCTCGAGGCCATAACCAACGCTGCTGAGGAAATCGAGAACTCGTCCCTCTTCACGGTCAGAGAGGTTAAGTCCGAAAAAAATGTCGCGCGGCGTGACGTTTTTCAGATCACGAAAAAAGCGATATACACCGCGCTTGCTTTGCTCAAGCGCACCAACTTTGCTGACGGCGTAACGGATATCTTCGAAAGGCTGCCCCTCTTCCAAAGCAGGATGCATGTCGAGGCAAGTGCCCGCGATGGCGGCACCTTCGGCGCGCACATAAAATGGCTTATTCAATCGTTCCGAATGGGACCACATAAAATATCGCGCCCTAATAATATTATGAGCAGTGGGGCGATCGACGGGACTTGAACCCGCGACAACTCGGACCACAACCGAGAGCTCTACCAGCTGAGCTACGACCGCCATATCCACATGCCCTTGCCTGCCCGGCACGAAGCGGAGCAGTCAAGGTTGGCCGTTATAGCGGGTTAGGCCCCCCGGCAGCAAGAGGCCGAAGCATTTAATATTTTCGGATTTTGGCCGTTTTCAAAGCGATTTGATTCATCAAATCAATCGTGTAGATTGCGTCATTCCTGGTTTCTAAGAGGCTTTTATATGTCTTCTGTCGCAAACGCTCCATTGACGGGGCAGCTTATGGCCGGCAAACGCGGCCTGATTATGGGCGTCGCGAACGACCGCTCGATCGCATGGGGCATCGCCAATGTCTGTGCCGCACATGGCGCGCAACTGGCCTTTACCTATCAGGGCGAGCCGCTGATGAAGCGTGTCGTGCCACTGGCAGAATCCGTAGGATCTAAAATCATCGCGCCATGCGATGTCACCGACGAAGCCAGCCTCGACAAGTTGTTCGCCGAGATCAAAGAGAAATGGGGCGGCCTCGATTTCCTCGTCCATGGCATCGCCTTCTCCGACAAGAACGAACTCGACGGTCATTATGTCGATACCACGCGCGCCAACTTCCTGCGCACGATGGATATCTCCTGCTATTCCTTCACCGCACTTTGCAAACGCGCAGTGCCGCTAATGCCGAATGGCGGCAGCTTGCTTACGCTCAGCTATCTCGGCGCCGAACGCGTCATGCCGCATTACAACGTCATGGGTGTCGCCAAAGCTGCACTCGAAGCCAGCGTGCGTTATCTCTCCGTCGATCTCGGCGGCAAAGGCATTCGCGTCAATGCGATCTCGGCCGGTCCGATCAAGACGCTTGCTGCCAGCGGCATCGGCGATTTCCGCTACATTCTGAAATGGAATGAAGTTAACGCGCCGCTGAAGCGTAATGTCACCACCACCGAAGTCGGCCATTCCGCCCTTTATTTATTGAGCGATATGGGTACCGGCGTTACTGGCGAAGTACTGCATGTCGATGCCGGCTACCACAATGTTGGCATGATGGCCGTTGATGAAACTAAAGCTCTGGCCGAGCTGGTGACAAATATGAGCGGGACTGCTAATAGTTAAACCACGATTTTAAAGATCAGTATTTGAAGGAAAGTTATTATGTTGAGGAAGAAAGAAGAGCATATTTTCGCCCGTACATTTACAGGCGCATTGGATGACGTTGTTACTCGCGTTAATAAAGCGATCAATAATCACAACGCCCTGCCTGTCAATGAACCCTCATTTGGATGGACGGGCCAAGAATTCAGATTCAATCAAGGCATCCGAGGAACAAAGCCGGGCGAATATTCAGGCTTTGTGAAGTTTGGCGAACTTTCCGAAACTCCACGCACAGACTCTCTTTACTACGACATCCTTTTCGGAAAAGCCGGCCCGGAGTTTGAAGAAAAGCTTGAGCACGCCGCCAATCAAACTTCCTGGCTTTTGCAAGGGTCCCCGAGCATCGCCTCGAATGGCGATGACGTCTACGCCATTCAAGCGGTTACATTCAGCTCAAAGAATCCCTTCAATCCGGATTTGAGATTTGGAAACAGCCCGTTAATGAGTTCCGGACCTTCATGTGTACTCTTCCGCATGCCCGTTGGCATCGATACGTCTGAAACCTGCGCTGCCGAAGAAGGTCTTTTGAACTACGGCTGGCATCACGTCGCGGATTCAATGACTATGCATCAAGGCCAGATGATCTTGGGCTCCACATTTGCGAAACGCCTTCCTGAGCCTTATGGGAAATATAATTCAGATCGCACTGATCTCGTACCCCTGCGCGACTTCCGTGAAACCCCATCCGCCATCGTTGCAAGCAAAGCTCTAACTAGTTAAGATGGCCTATGGCCAGCAACAGTTTCGGTAATATCTTCCGTTTTACGACTTGGGGTGAAAGCCACGGTCCCGCCATCGGCGTGGTGATCGACGGCTGTCCGCCGCTGCTTACGCTCTCCGAGGCCGATATCCAGCCCTATCTCGACCGCCGCAAGCCGGGCCAATCGAAATTCACGACGCAGCGTCAGGAAGCCGATGTCGTCAAAATCCTGTCCGGCGTTTTCGAAGGCAAGACAACCGGCACACCGATCAGCTTGATGATCGAGAACACCGACGCGCGCTCGAAAGATTACGGCGACATCAAAGACAAGTTCCGCCCCGGCCATGCCGATTTCACCTATCAGGAAAAATACGGCATTCGCGATTATCGCGGCGGCGGTCGTTCCTCCGCACGCGAGACAGCATCCCGCGTTGCAGCCGGAGCTGTCGCCCGCAAAATTCTCGGCGATCAAATCAAGATCCGCGGTGCTGTCGTGAAAATCGGCAATCAGAAAATCGACCGTGCCCGCTTCAACTGGAACGAAGTCGACAACAATCCGTTCTTCAGCCCGGATAAAGGCAGCGTTCCGGTATGGACCGATTATCTTGAAAGCATCCGCAAGAACGGCTCATCTGTCGGCGCGATTATTGAGGTCGTAGCGTCAGGCGTTCCAGTAGGCCTTGGCGATCCGATTTATCAAAAGCTCGATGGCAATCTTGCTGCTGCCATGATGTCGATCAATGCCGTCAAAGGTGTCGAAATCGGCGATGGTTTTGCAGCCGCATCCCTCACCGGCGAAGCGAATGCCGATGAAATCCGCGAAGGCAAAGGCGGCAAGCCGGAGTTTTTGTCGAACCATGCCGGCGGCGTGCTCGGCGGCATTTCGACCGGGCAGGATATCGTCGTGCGTTTTGCGGTGAAGCCGACAAGCTCGATCCTCGCTTCGAAACAGACGATCGATAAAGACGGAAAGAACACCGATATCGCCACCAAGGGCCGTCATGATCCATGCGTAGGCATTCGCGCCGTGCCGGTCGGCGAGGCCATGATGGCGTGTGTTTTGGCCGATTGTTTGCTGCAACAGCGAACACTTAAGGACTGAAACAACATAAATTTGTTAAGTACTTACAGTTCAGCGCTGCCAAAAGCCCTGTAAAACCTCAATATCTTGAAAAAAACGCTTTTTTACGTTAGACCTTGTCAGGGGGAAACGCTGAATGAGCGAAACAGTCACTCATAAGCCATCACACGAAGAATGGTTGCGCTGGGCGCAGGTTGTCATTGAACGCCTGACGACGGTTGTGCACACCTATAGCCGTCCTCCGCATGACGACGTTTTCATGTCTGAAAAAGAACTTCAGGAAAAGAACGCTGTCGCGTTGTCTCTCCTTCGCCGTATCCACTCCCTGACCGACGAAGCGGACACGCCAACCGAATCTTTGGCCGAAGTCGCCTATCACGACGAACGCGTCATCGCGGGCCTCGCCACGCTTTTGCATGACAC
>DASTLS010000236.1:0-6097 GCA_035714725.1 Alphaproteobacteria bacterium
CAGCTGCAGGTTTTGCGAATGCCGCGAAACTGCGTGCCTTCTGCGACAAGGCAAAAGCCAACGACATTTCGTGCAAAGCGCACGCCAACTAATCACCTCTAACATTGGAAAGTATGATGTTTCTACGTCCCATTCATTTTATCCCGCACGATACCAAAATCGATTTCGTCGCCAAGCGCTGGCTAGCTTTCAGCGTCACCATCCTTCTCGTTGTCATTACCGTTGCATCGCTTTTCATTCGCGGCCTCAATCTCGGCATCGATTTCGAAGGCGGCATTCTGATCGAAGCGAAAGCGCCGCAAGCCGTCGATACCTCGACGCTGCGCCAAGAACTCAGTGGCCTTGGCCTCGGCGAAGTCGAGTTGCAGCAATATGGATCGCCGGACGATGTGCTGATCCGCATCCAACGCCAAGAAGGCGACGAAACATCGCAAATGAAGGCGATTGAGACCGTGCGCAATAAACTCGGCACGACTTACGAATATCGTCGCGTCGAGGTTGTCGGCCCCACGGTCGGTAAAGAACTTCTGCATGCCGGCATAATGGCAACCGTACTTGCGATGCTCGCGATCGCACTGTACGTCGCTGTACGTTTCGAATGGCAGTTTGGCGTTGCGGCATTTATCGCCACATTCCACGACGTTGTTGTGACTGTCGGCCTTTTCTCCGTGTTGCAGCTGGATTTCAACCTGACATCGGTTGCCGCCCTGCTTACGCTCGCCGGCTACTCGATCAACGATACCGTCGTTGTCTTCGACCGTATCCGCGAAACGCTGCGCCGCCAAAAAGCGGTTGATCTGCGCACCGTCATCAATGACTCGGTAAACCAAACGCTTTCACGCACCACGATGACCGCTGGCACCACGTTGCTCGCATTGCTTCCGCTGGTTGTGATGGGCGGCCCGACGCTGATCAATTTCTCAGCGGCGCTCACCTGGGGCATTTTTGTAGGAACCTATTCGTCGATCTATGTTGCGGCGGCGTTCCTGCTTTACATGCCGCCCCTGCGTCGGATCGAAACCGCCCGCGCCTAAGCCGGCATTGCGTGCAGCCAGTAGAGTCCTGCGATCAATCCTATAAACAGGAACGGCGCGAAATAAACGTGCATCAGCTGATAACGCACGAGTTTCGCTGCACCTAAATAAAGTATCGCGAGAACAGCACCGATGCCCCACGCGTAAAATGCGGGCGTGAGGCCGAAACAAGCGACGGCAAGCATCGTCCATTTCGCATCACCCATGCCGATCGCATCCTGCTTGAACGCGTAATACCAGGCCATATTGATGGCCCAGAGGCAGGCAGCCGCGGCAATCGCCCATGCAAGATGCGCTGCTGCAAATGGCCAGCTGACATACACGCCTTGCGTGCCCGTCACAGCCAATAATCCGAGAAACACCAATGGATCGGGAACTGTTGATGTGAAGGCATCGACCGCGGCAGACGACGCCAAAACGATCAGAACAAGTGCTGTGAGCCACCAGGCTTCAGGTGGCATATCGGGAACTGAGTGCACGCAAAAATCATGCGCGAAGCCCGCGATGTATCCATAGAAAGGAAGAACGCCCGTCACGAATTACGGCAAGCAGTGAGAATCCGGCGTACCGGTCGGAAGTGTGATCCACAGCACAAATTTCTGTGACGAGCTTGCGGGATCGTAAACCACTTCCGATGAGCTGGCGTAAGTGGTGCCGTGCGTGAACTTGCTCGCGGCCTTGCTGAGGCCCGCAACAACACCCGCATTGCTGGAAGCGTTTGAAACGCTCGGCGTCGTCCAGATGCAGCGTCCGCCGGTTGCGGTGCCGCCCATGCCGGAGCCGTTGGTGTTGATGTAGTACCATTGGTTCATGCCGCCGGTCGGTTGCGGGTAAACAGCCGGGCGCAAACCGTTCCAGAGATTTTGCGAGCCGGCAGGATCACCTTCGCAATTGAGCGCGGAGACAGCGGTGCCGACAGACGTATCGGACGGCGGGTAGCCATCATAATTATTATTGGTGCCGTATTTGATTTCGCACTCGTTGATCTTGGCGCGGATGAGGCTCGCCTGGCTTTGCATGTCGGCAGAGATACGGTCGGTCACGCTGGCGACGCCGAAATCGCCGAAGCCCGCGGCCATGACGGCGGCAAGCAGGGCCAGGAGGGCGATAACGAAAAGAATGGGGCCGATGGCGATGCCGGATTGGGCGGAAAAACGGGGCTGCGGGGACATGAAAACCCTCCTTAACCTTCAGAAAGACCTTGGCAAAAGATAGGCCATCCAATTGGACAAAGCAAAAGACTTCCGTTATTTAGGGGCGTCATTTGTTTATTAGAAGCGAGGAAAAGCCATGAAAGTTACGCGCCGCGTCCGTGAAATTCTCGATTGCTACGAGGGCGAGACCCCCGGAACCAAGGCCAATCTGGCCCGGATGTTGATGGCTGGCCGCTTGGGCGGCACGGGTCGCATGGTTATCCTCCCGGTCGACCAAGGCTTTGAGCATGGCCCGGCACGCAGCTTTGCCCCGAATCCTCCGGCTTATGACCCGCATTATCACTATCAGTTGGCGATCGATGCCGGCCTCAATGCATACGCAGCACCTCTCGGCCCATTGGCCGCTGGTGCCGATACATTTGCTGGCGCTATCCCAACTATTCTCAAGCTCAACAGCGCCAACAGCCTGTCACGTCAGAAAGAAGACGCCGACCAGGCCGTGACCGGCAGCGTCGATGACGCGCTCCGCCTCGGTTGCGCAGCTATCGGCTTCACCATCTATCCGGGCTCGGATTCGATGTACAAGCAGTACGAAGAATTCCGCGATCTGTCGGCTGAAGCGAAAGCCAAAGGTCTCGCGGTTGTTCTCTGGTCCTATCCGCGCGGTGGCGAATTGACGAAGGAAGCTGAACTCGCTGTCGATGTCATTGGCTACGCCGCTCATATGGCGGCACTTCTCGGCGCCAACATCATCAAGGTGAAACTGCCGTCCGACCATCTTGGCAATAAAGATTCCAAGAAAGTTTATGAAGAGAAGAAGATTGCGATCTCCACATTGCCGGATCGCGTCAAACACATGATGCAGTGCGCCTTCGCTGGCCGTCGTATCGTTGTGTTCTCGGGCGGTGCTGCGAAGGGTGAAGACAGCGTGTTCGACGATGCGCGCGCCATTCATGCCGGCGGCGGCAACGGCTCGATCATCGGCCGCAACTGCTTCCAGCGTTCACGCGAAGACGCGATGAAGCTGCTCGATCAAATCATCGAGATCTATAAAGGCAAGTAAGACTTATTTACCGGAAAGCATCGGGCCGAGCGTTTTGCCGCCCAGCACATGCACATGGTAATGGGGCACTTCCTGATGCGCGTTGACGCCTGAGTTCGAGATCAGGCGATAGCCGGTGTCATCGACACCGGTGCTTTGCACGACTTCATTGATAGCCTTGGCGAAACCTGCGATTTCGTCCGCACCTGCGTGCTTCGCGAAATCGTCAAACGTCGTATAGGGGCCCTTGGGAATAACCAAAACATGGACTGGCGCTTTTGGATTAATGTCGTTGAACGCCAGCGCAAAATCATCTTCGTAAACTTTTTTGCAGGGAATTTCGCCGCGTAGAATTTTGGCGAAGATGTTGTTGTTATCGTAGGCCATTGTCGCTCCTTATTAGGCTGCGGCCAGCGCCAGCGCCTCCGCGGCATTGATCTTACCACTATAAAGCGCGCGCCCCAAAATCAGTCCCGCAATGCCCGATTTGGCATGCGCCTTGAGGCCCGCGAGGTCTTGCAGGGAGTTTACGCCGCCGGATGCAATGACCGGTGTTGTGAGCGCGAAAGCAAGATCGATGATCGCCTCGCTGTTGATCTCGCTCAAAGCACCATCGTGATTGATGTCGGCATAAATGAGCGCGGCAGCTCCCGCTTCTTCGACGCGCAGCGCCAGATCGAGCGCCTTCATCGACGATGATTTTGCCCAACCGGTGACGGCGACATAACCGCCGCGCGAATCCACCTTAACCGCAATCTTGCCCGGAAACATCTTGCAGGCTTCTTTTACGAGTTCGGGATTTTGTACCGCGACCGATGCCAACACGATGCGCGTCACGCCTTTGTTCAGCCAGCTCTCGATGGTTTTCATATCGCGGATGCCGCCCGAAAGCTGGATCGGGATCGTCACGCTTTTGAGGATGTTCTCGACCGCCTCATTATTCACCGGACGGCCTTCGACTGCACCGTTGAGATCTACGACATGCAGCCACGGAAATTTCTGCGCCTCGAACTGCGCGGCGCGCTCGCCTGGATTGGGATGCAGCACTTCGGCATGCTGGAGATAACCGATGCCGCGCGTAAGCCGCGCCACAGCGCCGTCTTTGATATGTATGGAGGGGTACAAAATCATGTGGCGGCGTTATGCCACCCTGGGCCTAAGCACTCAATCGATTTTCACAAAAATAAAAGGCGCACTGCAGTGCGCCTTTAACTAGTAATATATTGCCCTATAAAATTCTGTTTAGCCTGGTCCTGATGCCGGGCCGGCCTGCATGCCGTTCGTGATGCCATTCGCCTGTGACAGAGCGGGGCCTGAACCAAAATTACCGATACCCATTTCAGGCTTATCGTCTCTGCTGATGACAAGCATGTTGCCGCCTACGCATTCTCTCGCCAGCTGGGCATTGCTAAGTTGTGTCGTCATCTTCCCCTCCTTAAAGTCCTTTCGGACCTGAAATCTTTTGTGGCTTCATCACCACACATGACTATTAAATAGGGAAAGTATTAACGTTGAGTAAATAACTAACTTATTGAAATAGTGCATTAATTTCACTTTCAGCGACAGATTATTGCGCACGACTCGACCATAGTTAACTCCGCCGTAAGAATTGGGCGTTCATACAACTCGGTTTTGTTTTGCGCCGGGCGCATATACGAATCACCTTCTGGCATATGCATTTTCCGCCGCTGCGGTTGGCATTGATGCCAATAACTGATACCTGTGCAGCCATACATTCTCTAGCAAGCGAAGTTTTCATGCGTCCATCCAACCGCGCGCCGAACCAGTTGCGCACCGTCTCTCTCGAACCCGGCTTTGCGAAATATGCCGAAGGCTCATGCCTTGTGAAATTCGGCGATACGCACGTGCTTTGCACAGCGAGCGTCGACGACAAAGTGCCGGGCTTCTTGCGTGGCACAGGATTAGGTTGGGTGACTGCTGAATACGGCATGTTGCCGCGCGCAACGCATGACCGCACCGACCGCGAAGCCGCAAAAGGCAAACAATCCGGACGTACGCAAGAAATTCAGCGCCTCATCGGCCGCAGCTTACGCGCTGTTGTCGACAGAAAAGTTTTAGGTGAAATGCAGATTAAGATCGATTGCGATGTGTTGCAAGCCGATGGTGGCACGCGCACGGCAAGCATCACCGGCGGTTATGTGGCGCTCGGCCTCGCCTGCAAATTCCTGATGAAGAGCGGACGCATTGCGGCCAATCCTTTGACAGATTCCGTCGCGGCGATTTCATGCGGACTTTATAACGGTCTCGCAGTGCTTGATCTTGATTATGCCGAAGACAGCGCAGCGGAGACGGATGCTAACTTTGTCATGACCGGCAAAGGCGGCATTGTTGAAATTCAAGGCACTGCCGAACATTCTCCTTTCAGCGAAAGCCAGTTTCAGGAATTACTGAAACTTGCGCGCAAAGGCATTTCCGATCTCGCCACGATGCAAACGCAGGCGCTCGCATAATGCGTGCATTCGACGGGGCAAAACTCGTCATCGCTACGCATAACCAAGGCAAGCTGCGCGAGTTTAAAGAAATGCTGTCGGGATGCGCCAAAAGCATTGTCTCGGCGGGCGATTTGAAACTTCCTGAGCCCGAGGAAACTGGCAAAACTTTTGCTGAAAACGCAATTCTCAAAGCCGTTGCTGCTGCAAAAGCATCAGGGTGTGTAGCTTTGGCTGATGACAGCGGCCTATGTGTATCCGCACTTAATGGCGAGCCCGGCATTTATTCGGCCAGATGGGCCGGACCCACGAAAGATTTCAAAGCCGCAATGCAACGCGTCAATGACGGCATCGGCGGGGCGGTTGATCGTTCAGGTTATTTCATATGCGTACTCGCACTCGCATGGCCCGATGGGC
>DASTLS010000237.1:0-3766 GCA_035714725.1 Alphaproteobacteria bacterium
CATCATGTTGCGCTGGTTCGCGGCCTTCGCGGCTTCGATGGCGTAATCGGGCCGTCCGATCTGATAGGCCAGTTCCGTCAGCAAAGCGAAATCCGAGCGCTGCGTAGCAGCCTCGACAGCAGCATGGAAAAAGGCGTGAACATGATCATCTTCGCCGATGGCATGCAGGCGTTCCACCGCGCGGATCAGATCGCGGTTATAGAAAGATTGCCGCGTAGGGCCGGGGATAGTGGGCTCGGGCTGTGCGGTAATCGTCGGCTGTTCGTAAAGCCGCATGCTCGCCAGCTGCCCGTAATAAGTGATGTTGAGTGCGGAAGCCGTTTCATAAGCTTGTTCGGCGCCGTCTTTATCCTGCAGCGCTTCATAGGACCGCCCGAGCCAGTAAGCGCCGCGCGCACGCGAGACCGGCGTTGAAGCATTGTCATACAGCGTCTGGAAATGCGTGACCGCGCGATCGGGGTTGTTGAGGAAACGCAGCGCAATCCATCCGGCAAGGAATTCACCCTGAATAAGCGTCTTCGGGTCGGTTTGGCCATGCTGTGCCGAAAGGCGATAGGCCATGTCATAGTCATGTGCCATCAGAAGGCGGCGAATGATGATCTGGCGCTGTTCCCACCAAGCTTCCTGTTTGCCGAGTTCCTGCGGCGCGCGGCGAAGAATATCCAGCGCCTCATCATCCATATTGTTTTTCACGCGCCAGCGTAGTCGCTCATACAAAAGACCCGGCGTGTTTTGCCAACTACCCGGCACGCGTTCGATAAAGGCATCGGCATTGCCATTTTGGTTGGCCAGCGCGAGGCGCGCATCGGCCACAGCCTTCATGTCATCATCGACATAAACAAACATGCGGCGCGCACCGACGCTGTCGTTCTTCCAAAGGAGACGATCAAGACGTGCCCACTCGGTATCGCTATCGAGATAGCGCGAGAAGCGGGCATGGAAAGTTTGCAAGTCCTCGCCGCCGAAATCATTCTCAATCCAGCGCGCGCGAACCAATTGCGGCACAAGCTGTGACTGGCCGTTGGCCTCAAGCGCTTCGGTCGCATGCGTAAAGCCGGCGGTCGTCACGGCAGGATGAGCGGTGTACCAGGCGATCACTTCCGATGGCGGCGTATCGTTCGGCATTTTCTGTTCGGCAATCGCGAGGATGCCTTTGAGGCCCGGCCAGTCGGGATGCGCATCGATGAAGGCTGAGATCTGCCGATAGGTCATGCTGTTGCCGGGCTGCGCCATATAGAGGCCCATCAGCACTTTGTTCAAAGCCGGGTCATGTCCATGCTGCAGCACCGCTTCGGCCTGATCGGAATGGCCGTTTTCAATCGCCTCGATAGCACGGTGATAGGCGCTGGCTTCATTGTTGGCCGGTGCAGCCGCCGCCGGCTTGGCCGTTTTCTTGGCAGGGGCTTTCGGCGCCGCGTTGGTGGCGCAGGGCACGGCAAGAAGGACGCAAAGGAGGAGGGCGAGGAGGCGACTCATGTGCCTTGAATTAACAGGTTATTTCCCAAAAATAAATCTGCTAAAGCTTAGATATGAGCGATAAAGCAACAGAACGGGCCAAGGCACAGCGCTATGTGGCAATGAACCGCAAGGCGCGGCACGACTACTTCATCGAAAGCACGGTTGAAGCGGGAATCGTGCTGGACGGCACAGAGGTTAAATCCCTGCGCACGGGGCAGGCCAGCATTCAGGAATCTTTCGCAGGTCCCAAGGAAGGCACCCTTTATCTGCTCAACGCCTACATACCGGAATATAAGCTGGCGGGCGAACATCTGCAGCACGAAGTGCGCCGCCCCCGCAAATTACTTCTTCACAAGCGCGAGATGAACAAGCTGATGGGCTTGGTGAAGCGTGAAGGCATGACGCTCGTCCCGCTCGGCATTTATTTCAACAAACGCGGCATTGCGAAGGTTGAGATCGGCATCGCTAAAGGCAAGCATAAAGCCGACAAGCGCGAGAGTATCAAGAAACGCGAGTTCGAACGCGACAAAGCCCGTGCTATGCGGGCTCGGAACTAAGCTAAGTAATCGTGCAGCACGCGGCCATAGGGCAGCGTGAAATCGACGATTTGATGACGCCCGCCGACGATACGCTTCACCGGCAAATCCGCCACGCGGCAGTTCACGTGCGGCACGAGGTGTAGCCGAGCAGGGCCTTCCCACGCGCCATGCACCGTCACATCCGTGAGATTATAGCCGACCAGCTGCGCAACCTTCGGCTTGCCGTCGACATCCGGGATCAATTTAAGATTGACGTTTAACTTGCCGATACCCTTTTGCACATCAGCGAGATTTTTTTCGAGACTGACATGTTTGTACGTCATGGTGCCGAGTGCGACGCGTTCATCATCGTAAGCAAGAGTGCCGGTAAGCGTATCTTTGTCGACGCGCAAGCGCGGCACGCCGTATTTTTTCGGAAAGCCCCAAATCTCGCGGCCTGCCGTGATCGGCGGCTCGTCATCCAGATACATCTGCACCGAGAAATTGCACGGCTCGCCTTTGTATGTAGCGAGAATGCCAGTGCCGCTTTCTTCGTAATCACCGAAGCCGGAGCTATCCGGCATTTTCATCCATTCGTAAAAACATTGGTTGCCCGGCGCGGGCTCGAGGCCTTCCGGCAGTGCCTGACGAATGGCATCCGGATCGCTCTCATACGTAATGATGAGGTATTCGCGGTGAATAAAGCGATACGGCCCTTTCGGATAGCTCGGGCTAAACAGCGGCATGGAATGGGCTTGGAGGATTTCGTCGCGCGTCATGGTCACCGCTCCTGTTGAGACATTGAGCCTAACAGAACGCCCCAATATGGCAAAAGTGAGGTTAGCGGATGATGGCCTTGAGGTTTAATGCCGCGGCGAGAAGGGCTTTTGTATAATCCTCTTGCGGATTTGCAAAGATGCCGTCAGCGGGGCCTTGCTCTACGGCTTTGCCGTCCTTCATCACAATCACGTAATGCGAGAGCGCCTTGATCACGCGCAAATCATGGCTGATGAACATGAAGGCGAGATCGCTCTTCCGTTGCAGGTCGCGCAGCAGATCGACGATTTGCGCCTGCACTGACATAGCGAGCGCCGAGGTCGGCTCATCCAATACGACGAACTTGGGTTTCAGGATAATCGCGCGCGCGATCGCAATGCGTTGACGCTGGCCACCGGAGAATTCATGTGGATAGCGGTTGCGCAAAGCGAGGTCGAGTCCGACTTCTTTGAGGGCGTTCGAGATACGCTCATCACGCTCGGTTTTTGTAATGCCGGGCTGATGGATATCAAGGCCTTCAGCAATGATGTCACCAATCGACATGCGTGGGCTGAGGCTGCCGTATGGATCCTGAAACACGACCTGCATTTCTCGGCGGAGGGGTCGCAACTGGCGGCGGCTCAAGCCTTCAATGCTCTTACCCATAAACACGATGGGGCCTTTCGAGCCGATCAGGCGCAGCAAGCCAAGGCCAAGCGTTGTTTTGCCGGAACCGCTTTCGCCAACGACGCCGACGGTTTGCCCGGCGCGAATGGTGAGTGAGATGCCATCGACCGCGCGCACGTAATCGACCGTTTTGCGCAACAGACCTTTCCGGATTGGGAAATAAACTTTCAGATCATCGACACGCATAATCTCGGCGGCATCGGGGCGCGTGGTGAGCGCATCGCCCTTTGGCTCTGCGGCCAGCAGCATTTTTGTGTAGGGATGCTGCGGATTGGCGAAGAGATCTTTCACCGATGCTTGCTCAACCAACTCGCCTTTTTGCATCACGCAGACTTTATCGGCGACGT
>DASTLS010000238.1:0-10123 GCA_035714725.1 Alphaproteobacteria bacterium
GCCCCGGCTTTTTCGGCTCGCGCGATTTCATCATCGATCACGCTCATGGCCGGCAATTTGAAGGTGCGCTTACCGCCGCGCGCCGCCATTTCAGGCAACGCCTCAATTGCCGCTTTCGCCGAATGAAAGCGGGCCAGAAGATGCTTAAATGTTATCGCGCCGACATTCTCAGTGCGCGACAGCCGTAGCCAGTCGCGCTTTTCGGCGTCACTCAGCGGGCGGGGACTCATTCTTTGATTTACCGATCTTGGACTCTGTTCCTTCGAACAGTCTGCGTATGTTGGCCTCATGTTTCCAGAAAACTAAAATGACAATGATGAGGCCGAGCCAAACCAGATCGCGGCGGCCTACGAGAAAAAGAATGAGCGGCGACACACCGATGGAGACCAACGCTGCGAGCGACGAATAGTTGAAGAGAAAAGCTGTCGCGAGCCAGATGATCATCACCAGTGCGCCGACCTGCCACATGAGGGCAGTCAGAATACCAATCGCGGTCGCGACGCCCTTGCCGCCTTTGAACTTCAACCAAACCGGAAACAGATGGCCGAGAAGAACGGCAAATCCTGCAAACGCCTCAACATCGGGCGCGAGATGTTGTGCAATGATAACGGCGACTGCACCTTTGATACCGTCAAGCAGAAGAACGGCGGCGGCGAGTTTCTTATTTCCCGTGCGCAGAACATTCGTAGCTCCAATATTTCCGGAGCCTATCGAGCGAATATCACCGAGCCCGGCGAGTTTCGTCAGCACATAGCCGAACGGAATGCTGCCGAGGAGATAAGAGAGAAGAATAACCGCGTAAGCCATGAACGGCCCTTGGGAAGGTTACTTGCTAAGGAGTAAATCCAGCACCGCCATGCGGATGGCGACGCCCATTTCGGTCTGCTCGAGAAGAACGCTGTATTTCGGATCGTCGGCCAGGGAACTGGCGATTTCGACATCGCGGTTGATCGGCCCCGGATGCATAACAATGACATCAGGCTTCGCGACAGCCAGTTTTTTGGCATCAAGCCCGAAACGCTGATGATAATCTTTGAGGGAGACAGCAAATTCGCCTTCCGCCATGCGTTCGTGCTGGATGCGCAACATCATAACGACATCGGCATCCTTGAGACCTTCTTTCATATCTTCGAAAGTCTCGATGCCGAGATTGGTGAAATTCGGCGCAGCAAAATAAGACGGCGCGATGAAACGCACCTTGGCGCCAAGCTTGGTCAGCAGATGTGCGTTTGAACGGGCAACGCGGCTATGCGCGATATCGCCGCAGATCGCGACAACAAGACCTTTCAATGATTTCTTGTGCCGCAGCATTGTGAAGGCGTCGAGCAGTGCTTGCGTCGGATGTTCGTGCTTACCGTCACCGGCGTTGATGACAGAGGCCGACTTCATGTGAGGCGCGACGAATTGCGGAATACCATCTTCAGAATGGCGGATCACGAGTGCATCGATCTGCATCGCATCCAAATTCAAAACTGTATCAAGCAGGGTTTCGCCCTTTTTCGATGAGCTGTGCTCGACGGGAATGTTCACGACATCAGCGCCGAGGCGCTTGGCTGCGATCTCAAATGAGGTGCGCGTGCGGGTCGAAGGCTCGAAGAACAGGTTAACAACCGTCTTGCCATTCAGCTTATTGATCTTCTTCTGAGGCGCGCGGCTCTGCTCAGCGTACTGCTTCGCAAGCGTAAGGATGGATTCAATCTCGGCGGCGGAAAGCCGCTCGATATCGATAAGGTGACGATGTGGGAATGAGCTTGCCATTGGCGCGAGACTATAATGATGGTAGTTGGTGATGACAACAGTTAAGGCACATATGACCGGCAAGTTACAAACCCGCACCGTTACCGAAGATGAAGCCGATATCCGGCTGGACCGCTGGTTCAAGCGGCACTTCCCTGCCCTGAGCCATGGCCAATTGCAGAAGCTGCTACGCACAGGCCAAGTGCGCGTAGACGGCAAGCGAGCCGATACCTCCACTCGCCTGAAGGCCGAACAAAGCATCCGCGTGCCGCCGCAGGTTGAAGCTCCGCCGAAACATGTGACAGAGAAAAAATCCGCGCGCGACGAAAGCCGCGTCAAGAAACTGATCATCTTCGAAGATGACGATGTAATGGTGATCAACAAGCCGGCAGGTCTTGCGGCACAAGGCGGCACCGGCCTCAAAGAAAATCTCGATGACCTGGTGAAATCACTCGCCACAGAAAAACACGGCAAGCCGAAACTTGTTCACCGTCTCGACCGGGACACTAGCGGCGTGATGATCATGGCGCGCACGGCCTATGCCGCGACGAAGCTCACCGCGGCGTTCCGCGAACGCGCGACACAGAAAATTTACTGGGCGCTTACGGTCGGCATTCCGAAGCCGGAAGATGGCAAGATCAACGCACCGCTTATTAAGCGTGGCGAGCTTATGGCTGTCGATGAAGAAGATGACGAAGATGCAAAATCGGCCATCACGCTTTATCAAACGGTCGAAAGCGCCAAAAAGCTGGCAGCATTTGTTGCCATGTGGCCGATCACAGGCCGCACCCATCAATTGCGCGTGCACATGGCTTATATAGGGACACCCCTGCTCGGCGACCGGCTTTATGGCGGCGACAAAGCTATAGGCGTAGCCGAAGGCGATATCGGCAGGGGTTTACATCTGCATGCACGCAGGTTGATAATCCCCCACCCGCGGCGCGGAATGATCGATGTTGTTGCGCCACTGGGGCCGGACATGCAAAAAACATGGAAGTGGTTCGGCTTCGAACACAACGCCAAAACGGATTTCACCGACGCCTGACGGACACATAGAGGAGATACCCATGAGACGCGTAAAACAGATCATCACCGTCCTTGTTTGCCTTGTCGTACTCTTCTTCGTCACCCTGTCGATTGTCGTCTACTCTGTCGACATCAATAAATATCGCCCGCAGATCGTGGAAGCACTCAGCAAGCAAACCGGCCGCACCGTTCAGTTGAAGGGTCCGCTGAAACTCGGCATGTCACTCAGTGGCGTGAAACTCAGCATCTCGGATGCCTCTATCGGCAATCCATCATGGGCCAGCCGTCCTGAAATGGCCGGCATCGGTCAATTCGAACTTGGGGTCGCTTTGATGCCGCTGCTCAGCAAGCAACTGTCGATCACCGAACTTAAGATCGTCAACGCCGACATCCTGCTCGAAACATCCGGCGACAAGCACAATTGGGATATGCCCGCAACGCAACAGCCGGGACAAACAACGGCGAAGTCAGGTGCATCGCCTTCCGGCCCACCCGTTTCGCTTCGCGTCGATAATGTCTCGGTGAAGAACAGCCAAATCGCGATCCGTGGCGCGGACGGCAAGACAAACACCTTTAAAACCGAAGATTTGAGCTTTGGCGTTCAGGGCGGCGGCATCGGCCTGAAATTTACAGGTGACTACAACAACTCACCTGTCACTGCGAATGTTCATACCGGCGCCAGCGACTTTAACTCGAGCGGCACGTGGCCAATCGATGCCGATCTCACCTACGCCGATTATCATCTGAAGCTTAAAGGCAAAGCCGATCTCGGCAAGAAGACGGCGAACTTCGACAGCTATGATGTTAGCGCGAAGAAATCCGACATTCACGGTCAGATGTCGGCAAGCTGGGGCGGCAAAGTTCCTTCTGTCAAAGGCACGCTCATCAGCGACAGCCTGAACCCAGCAGACTTCCAACCTGCGGCTGACAAAAACGGCCCCACAGTTGCAGAACAGAAGGAAGCAAAGTCTTCCGGCCCCAAGCGCATGTTCAGCGACGAGCCTTTGGCGCTCGACGGCTTGAAATCGGCTGACGCCAATCTGCAGGTCCAGCTTGCCGAAGTTATGGCGGGGACAACAGAGCTGAAGAATGTTACCGGCGATCTACAACTGAACGGTGGACGCTTGTCCTTACCGGTCAAAGCAATGCTCGGCAAAAATCCGGTCAATGTTGATATCAAGCTCGATGCATCGGGTTCGACCGCGCAGTTCGCTTTGAGCTTTACGGCGCCGAAGTCCGACCTCGCCGATCTGCTCAAACTCGGCGGCGGCAAGGCATTCCTCTCCGGCACTGCTGACACAGACATGACTGTCACCAGCTCCGGCAACAGTCTGCATGCCCTTGCCAGCAATGCGAACGGCAAACTGAATGTCATCGCCGACGACGGCCAAGTCTCCAGCAGCGAAGCTAGCGGCATTTCCTCGAGCCTTGCCAAAATTTTCGCACCGAACGGCACGAACGCGCTCAACTGCTTGGCAGCGCGCTTCAATATTGTGAACGGCGTCGTGAAGGATAACGGCTTGCTCGTCGATACGACGGCGACAACCATCTTCGGTAAAGGCGGTGCAAATCTCGGCACCGAGACCGTCGACATGAACTTGAACGCCAAGACGAAGCTCGTGAATATCGGCGGCATCCTGCCTCCGCTTCACATCGGCGGCACCTTGTCGGATCCGAGCTACGGCATGGATCCAACCGCTGTTGCGAAGAATGTTGTCGGCATTCTGACGTCCGGCTCGCTCACGGGTAACAGCGGTGTTCCGGATATGCAGAAAGCGGCGGGCCAGAATGCTTGTGTCTATACGCTCGATCATCCCGTGGCTGCGCAACCTTCTGCCGCGCAAAACGTAAGCACAAAAGCGAATGATGCCGTGAAGAATGCGGGCAGCCTCGTGAAAGGCCTGTTCGGGAAGTAATGGCCTCACAAGCGAAGAAACCGAAGCCGGTCTATAGTGTAGCGCCAGCCGCGAACGGTTATGCCGTTCAGGCTGACGGTGCGCCAATGAAAACGCCGGCATCGGAATCTTTTGTCGTTCCGACGCAACAACTCGCCGAGACAATTGTTGACGAATGGCAAGCGCAGGGTGACAAAATTAATCCTGACAGCATGCCGATGACGCAACTTGCAGCGACCTCGATCGACATCGCCGGCAAGAACCGTGACAAGATCACAGATCAGCTGCTTGCCTATATCGGCAGTGAGCTTCTTTGCCACCGTGCGGACGAGCCCGCAGAACTTGTCGCGTTACAGAAACAGGAATGGCAACCCCTGCTCGATTGGTGCGAACAGCATTTCGATGTGTTGATGCTGGCTGGCTCCGGCATCATGCCGATCAAGCAACAGCAAGATACCTACGACAATCTTCGTCATGCGCTCGGACGCTATGATGTTTTCCAACTGACAGGTTTGCGCCAAGCCGTCGAAGTCAGCGGCTCACTTGTCCTCGGCCTCGCACTGATCGAAAAGCACGCGACACCGGATCAGGTCTTTGCGGCATCGGAACTCGATGCGACATTTCAAATGCAGAAATGGGGTGAAGACCCCGCCTCCACACATCGGCGCACGACGGCTAAGCGCGAACTCGAAATCTGTGCTCGCTGGTTCGATTTACTGAACGCCGCTTGAAGGCTCAGTGCCAAGCGGAATGAACACCCGCTGCCGTCGGCTTCTTCCCGGATTCCCACTTTCATCAAAAACCATGAACATGGGACTAGTGGGTTCGTAAACTTGGTACCATTCGGCAACAGCTGCCCGTACCTCCGAAAGGACACCCACCATGTAGGCGTGATCATGAGGGCATGGCGAATTCCAATCGCAATGTCCCATGGTCGATTTACAATGTTCGATAAGCACGGATGCTTGAGTTTCACTTACGCCAACACTGTGAAAATATTCGGTGATATGGCGCTCAACTGTAGGACTATCATTCATGATCATCTCCTCGGTTGAAGAAGACTCTCTTATGGAAGGTGATCATACTCCCCTGTCCACGCCCCTCTCAACGGCCTTCCGCTGTCCAAAAACGGTAGTTAATGATCATAAAAGGCCATTTTACGGGCTTTTGGGGCGCTTTTTATCCTTGTTCTGAAATCGTTCCGGGTTATAGTGCCGCCGCCTTCGGGCACCCGCTCATCCCATTGAGGATGGGCTTGATCCGGCCGGTTGCAGCATGGGGATTGTCTCCGTCCAACTCCGGGTCGCTTAAAACCAAGGGAGTACGTGCATGTCACTCTATGAGTGCGTCTTTATCGTGCGTCAGGATGTTCCTGCCGCCCAGGTCGAAACCCTCACCGCAAGCTTTGCCGACATCGTTCGCAATGGCAGCGGTCAGGTCACAAAGACCGAACAGTGGGGCCTTCGCAGCCTCGCCTACCGCATCAACAAGAATAAAAAAGGCCATTACGTGATGTTCAATCTCGACGCGCCGCCAGCGGCCGTGACCGAGCTTGAGCGTAACCTGCGCCTCAACGAAGACGTGTTGCGCTTTATGACCGTGCGCGTCGAAGAATTGGAAGCCGGCCCATCCGCCGTCATGCGCAAGGAAGAGCGTTCCGAACGTCCGTTCGGCGAGCGTTCGTTCGGCGACCGTGGCGATCGTGGTGGCGACCGTCCGCGCCGCGGCCCGCGTCGTGAAGAATCCCCCGCATCTGAAGGAGCCGTAGCATGAGCATGGAACAATCATCCGAACGTGGCGAACGTAGCGAACGCGGCCCACGCCGCAGCGGTGGTGGTTTCGGTGGCGGCGGTTTCCGCGGCCGTCGCAAGAGCTGCCCCTTCACCGGCAAGAACGCGCCGAAGATCGACTATAAAGACGTCCGTCTTCTTCAGCGTTTTGTGTCCGAGCGCGGCAAAATCATGCCGAGCCGTATCACAGCCGTATCGGCCAAGAAGCAACGCGAACTGACGCAGGCGATCAAGCGCGCCCGCTTCCTCGCTCTTCTGCCCTACGCCGACAAACGCGCCGTCGGCAATTAAGTTTGAGGAGAACACACAATGATTGAAGTCATCCTACTTGAACGCATTGAACGCCTCGGCCAGATGGGCCAGGTGGTCAAGGTGCGCCCGGGTTTTGCACGCAACTTCCTGTTGCCGCAGAACAAGGCGCTCCGCGCAACCAAAGCGAACCTCGAAATGTTCGAAAAAGACCGCGCCAAGCATGAAGCCAAGAATGCGGCTGAACGCACGGTCGCCGAGAAGCATGCCGCGAAGATGGACAAGCTGAAGTTTGTCGTCATCCGTCAGGCTTCGGAAACCGGTCAGCTCTACGGCTCCGTCACCGCGCGTGACGTCTCCGAAGCAGCAAACGATGCCGGCCACAAGATCGAGCGCCTGCAGATCCAGATCGATACCCCGATCAAGACTCTCGGCCTCTTCCCCGTGAAGGTGAAGTTGCATCCGGAAGTTTCGGTCAAGGTCACGGTCAACGTTGCCCGCTCGCCGGAAGAAGCCGCAGTTCAGGCTGAAAAAGGCGCTGCCATAAAGAAGGCAGCCGCTGAACAGGCTCAAGTTGAAGCTGCGTTCGGCGTGCCGGGTGCGGAAGCTCCTGCAGCCGAAGGCGAAGACGCCGCCAAGCCGGCCAAGAAAACCGCGAAGAAAGCGAAAGCTGCCGACGCTGAAGAAACCGAAGAGCCGAAAGCGAAAAAGCCCCGCGCCAAGAAAGCGGCAGCCGAATAAGTTTTCGCGCATAACGAATAAAGAGAGCGGCCGGGAAACCTGCCGCTCTTTTTTTATATCTTTTTTCCATGCGGAGATTTCCAGCGGCGCTTCGCATAAAAATTCGTTTCGGATTCAAATTTATGAGTCATTTGAATCAGTTAGCCGCGAAAGTCCCGATTTCGTATTTATTCGCTTCGCGGAATGATGTGTGACTCACAAAGCACGGGCGTGAATCGAAAGCTTAATTTTGGATTCATTTAGGTAAATTTCTCTTAACTGCAACTAATTCGCTGTGATACGGATTATGCATAAGTCGTTGAGTCACACGCGTTCGCAGTCCGATGAAAGTGAATCACTTTCTTAACAAGCCGCCCCTCGCAGCCCCGCCATCAACGAGTTTCAAGACCCGATGTTCATCAAGACGACCAAGGATCGAAGCAAGGCCAATGAGCAACGAGCCTTTGCAGATATCGCCCCGGAGGAAGCCATGAACCTTCTGCCCCATCCCGCCAACAGCGACGACCCGAGCCAACTGGCTTGGGGCGCGAGCCCTAAGATTCTGGAATGGCTCAGCCGCCTCGCCCAGCCCGGCCTCTCGTTCGAGACGCTCGGCAAGCCGCTGGACCGCCAGGCAAAGACATCTGTGGAGCATGGCAGCGGCTCGCCCCTGTTCGACGATTGGCAGACCATCAGCAACCTCTGCGGCCACAACATCAACGACTTCATCAATGCCGGCGCCAGCCTGCCGCTGACCGCCGCCGAGATCGACCATTTCCGCCGCAACCACCGCGGCACCGAGAGCCATGTCAGCCGCGATTTCTTCACGGCGAAATCCGATCTGCCCTCGCCGCTCGCGGAACTTTATGGGCTCTACCTGCATCGCGCCCGCACGGATGCCGAAGCAACGCTCTTCGTCGCTCAAGCGACAGGCTCGACCCGCGTCGCGCGCGTGATGGCCGATCTGCTCGCCATCGGCGGCTTCGCCAACGGCCTTGAGTTCATCACCTATCTGGGCATTACGTATTCAGTGCCGGCAGCGTTTGATACGTCTGACATCATCGACCGCGCTAATCACGAAGCCGCCCGTCGCCTCGCAATGCCGGTCTCTCACCCCGCACACTTGCTGAAGCTTACGCCCGATGAAATCGGCGTCCTCGCCAGCAACATTGCCGAAAAGCATGCGATGGAGCCCGCCGATTTCCTCGAGAAAGCCAATCTGCTCGCCGAAGCCCGGCAAGATGTAACCCGCCTGCCCGTCAATCAGCATTTCACGACCGCGATCATCGAGCGTGACCTGCCGATCAACCAGATGTGGGTCGCGCGCCTCTGCGCCGCCTATGCCCGCATCCTCGAGACTTGGGTCGCCGGCCTCCCCGAAGTCGACGCGGTGATGCAGTAGGTCATCGAAAAATGGAGGGCAAAGCCCTCCATTTTCCATGCATCAAACATATTACAAGTGCAGGCTATCAAGTCTGCTCTTAATACTGTTGTAGCCAGTAGAGACACCCATTCCACCAACTGCTGCAACGACACCGTTCACAACGGCAAGCGCGGGATGTCCCATAGCCAAATTAAACAGCCCTATCCCGATATTTAACCCAGCAAGTCCAGCATTGATACTCAACAGCCCAACTTCACGTTTGACTAAATTCCATGCAGTGTGAATATCAAAGTTAGATTGATCGTCGTTTTGATTAAAGTCACTCATGATTATCTCCATATCTGTTCCCGCATGCTATTTAAGGCCAAGCCAATACGGGCGCCGTTCACGCAAATGAACGATCGGTTACGAATGTCGTCAGGTAATGAGAAAACGCGCGGATGGAATATCGCCACGCAACAGCGTGGGCCAATTACATTGCCTGCGTTCAGTTAGGAGAGATACGGAGGATCACTGTGCGCGGGAGAAGCATAAAATAACTCCTCAATAAGTCGCGCAATGTAGAGAAGCGAATATATTACGTTTAATAGACTTAAATGAATGAGATGCGACATAACGACACCACATCTTTTAACCTTGCCGATAAGACCACAACCGTAATCTCAAGTCGACAATTCCGCTATACTCCCAATATAACTTGAAAGCAATTTATCACCTTGATGCAGTGTTTTCTTATGTCTCTGATCCGATGAAATTTTCAGTTCGACGTAGTTAATGTTGTAAAAAATATTTTTGAATTAACTGTAATGACAAAACTTATTTACTTCTCCATCTCCACCATCAAACTAGCATTCCCGCCTGCAGCTGTGAGGTTGTTTGAGGTCACGCGCTCCAGCGCAAAGCGCGGCAGGTAATGCGGGCCTCCGGCTTTGGGTCCTGTGCCGGAGATGCCTTCGCCGCCGAAGGGCTGCACGCCGACAACGGCGCCGATCAACGTACGGTTGACGTAGAAATTGCCGACGCGTAGGCCGCGCTCGACGGCATCCACCGTATTATCGATGCGGCTATGCACGCCGCCTGTGAGACCGAAGCCGGTCGCGTTGATCTGGCCGATGAGCTCGCCCAACTGTTCGGACTTATAGCGCACAACATGCAGGATGGGCCCGAACACCTCGCCGGTGAGCCAACCGATATTCGGTATCTCCCACGCTTGCGGCGCCACATATGTGCCCTGCATGCAAAAGGCGGGCAGCTGCAACGTGAGAATTTCCTTCGCCTCGCGCTTCAGCCGCTTCACGTGATCGCTGAGGCGGTCTTGCGCC
>DASTLS010000239.1:0-2358 GCA_035714725.1 Alphaproteobacteria bacterium
GGCCATTCAATCTATCCGCGACGCACGCCAAAATCTGGCCGCACGCAAAACCGGACTTGCCAATATGATCGAGCAACAAAAGAAATTCGCCCATTTGTTCGAAGCGCATGATGCCTATCTCAATCGTGCGGCAAACGACCTGCTTTCGACATATCGCAGCGCCAACATGCATGCGCGCACAACACCGGCGCCCGCGCATTTCAACGCCACATATTCCCTTGCGAAATCGGCGCTGCCGGCTTCGGCCCTTCATGCCGGTGATGCGCACGCAGACGTCAATATCGAAACCGCCGATGCGACGCTGAAGAACGCGATCAATCAGGTTAATCAGAAATTCGAAGAAGCAGTCGGTTCTTTCCATAAGATCGGCGAGTTCACATCCGGAGGCGGTCGTGCAGAACCCACAGCATCGGCCTAATCGTCGCGACCGGCAAAGCGCGCAAGTCAAGAAGGCTGTCGGCGTTCTCGCCATTCTTTGCGTTGTCGTCGTTGCGATGGCGCATTTTTACCTGTCCGCCAAGAGCAGCTCACGCCCAATTGATGAAAAGACATTCTGCCCGACCGATAACAAGGGCATGAACACAGTTGCCATTCTGATCGACCGCACTGATAGCTTCACCCTCACGCAGCAAGCCGCGATCCGCGACCGGCTCAATCAGGTCAAAGACGATACCGGGCGTTATGATCTCATCGAGATTTATTCGGTAGAGCCGACGCAAACGCAGCTTCTAAAACCTGAATTCTCAATGTGCAACCCCGGCCGTGGCGAAGAAGTGAATGAATGGACCGGCAATCCGCACATGGTCGAGGAACGCTGGAAGACTTTATTTGCCGACCCGCTGCAACATATCTTCGATAACTCGCTAAGCGCAGAAAATGCGGCGATCTCCCCGATTATGGAATCCATTCAATCCATCGTCGTGACGCGCCTCGGCACGCAAAGCATGATCTCGAAAAAGAACACGCGAAAGCTGATCATCGTCTCCGATCTTCTGCAATATATGGGCGATTACTCCCAATATAAGCCGCTTGAGCCCTTCGCTAAATTTAGCAAAACACCGTACTACCAAAACGTCCGCGCCGATCTGAACGGTATCTCCTTCGAGATCTGGTATGTACGCCGCCAGAAGACGCTGAACATCCAGGGCCAGAAGCATGTCGATTTCTGGCGCGATTACATTAGCGACCAAGGCGGCAGCGTCGATAAAGTCTGGTTTGTCCCCGGCACCTAGGATGCCTTCGTGATCGGCGCAGGTGTTTGCGCTACAGGATGCGGTTTCGGCGATGACGGCATAATGATGATATGCTTGCCGGCAAAATGTTTCTTCATTGCGTCCGTAATATCTTCCTTCACCGCTTTGGCTTCGGCCTCATTATCGCACCAGCAACGCAGAGTAATAATGGCGCTGCCGTCGTCGAGCCGTTGCGGGCGGCCATGCTCGAGCTTGTGAATGCGCGTATCGGCATGGGCATATTCCATCAGCACTTTCCGCACATCGCCGAGATGATGGCTGTCGCGCACACCAACCGGAATAATCGCCATAACATGCAATGAGCGGCGGTTGAGGTTGAGGCTCACCTGGCTCGCCATAAGGCTGTTCGGTACAATGACCAAGCGATCATCTGTCGTACGTAGCATGGTGTAGCCGAGCGTAAGACGCTCGACGATACCCATCTCTGTTCCCGTTGGTGTCGCGACCTGTATCAGATCATCGATATGGAATGGGCGGTAAAGCAACAGTGTGCAGCCCGCTACGAGGTTGGAAAGCGTGTTCTGTGCTGCAAGACCGAATACAACGGACACGACACTAACGCCAGTAAGGAGCGCCGTACCAAGCCGATTGAGCGCCGGCACAATGTGGAAGTAGATGATAAGGCCGACGATATACGTCGCGATCTGCGCCAGCTGTGTGAGAAACAAAACAATCGTTGGATCAACCAGCTCATTTTCTGTCTGCCGCAGAATACGTCCTGCCGCGAGGCGAATGAGACGCGAAATAAACATCGCCGCGATAAAAAACAGCACAGCGTAAATCGAGGCGCCAAGCCAGTTCGACGGATCCCAGAAATTCTTCAGCATATCTTCCCACTTCATGACACTCTCCTATTCACACATTGCTTTAAGGCTCAGCGCGTTATCGAGGGCATAACGTTCCTGCGCCGTGTTATCGAAATACACATAGGCATCGCCGCCCTGCTCGCTGAGCCAATCGCGCCAATCGCTTAATTCAGCGTCGCTGTAATTGCCCTTGTAGCCTTCAACGCGACCATGCAATCGCACATAATTGAAATTTGCGGTTTTTATTCGTGGCGAGCGCAACGCTCCTTTTTCGAACACACAGAAGGCGATTTTATGTC
>DASTLS010000240.1:0-12855 GCA_035714725.1 Alphaproteobacteria bacterium
GGCATCGAGATTTTTGAAATCGATCTTTTGCGAAAGCGCGACATCATATTCATGCTTGGCGTGCGCGGCATCGGCAAGTGGATCATGGATCAGGACTTCGGCGCCGAAGCTTTGCAATTCACGCATGATTTCCGGCACGCGACTGTTGCGCAAATCGCGGACATTTTCCTTAAACGCGAGACCCAGAATGCCGATGCGGGCGTCCGGTTTGCCCAATAGCTTGGCCACCTTTTGGCCAATAAAAATAGGCATATTATCGTTGATCCGGCGACCGGCGAGAATGACTTCCGGATGATAGCCGAGCTCTTCCGCGCGTGAGGTCAGATAAAACGGATCGACGCCGATGCAATGGCCACCGACAAGGCCGGGCGTGAATTTCAGGAAGTTCCACTTCGTGCCGGCCGCCTGTAACACATCCTGTGTGCGAATGCCGAAGCGATCACAAATTACGGCAAGCTCGTTCATGAGCGCGATGTTCAAATCACGCTGCGTATTTTCCAGAACCTTTGCGGTTTCGGCGACGCGAATATTCGGCGCTTTGTGCAGACCTGCCGTGATGACAGCGCCATAGATTTTTTCCATGCGCGTAAGGCTTTCGGCATCTTCAGCGCCGACGATTTTGATAATTGTCTCAAGCCGGTTTTTCTTATCGCCCGGATTGATGCGCTCCGGCGAATAGCCGAGCTTAAAATCCTGATGCTGCTTGAGGCCGGAATGTTCCGATATCTTCGGACCGCAAATATCTTCGGTAAGACCGGGATAAACAGTCGATTCAAACACGATAAGCGGAAGTTGATCTGTTTTCTTCCGCGCTTTCAGCACACCGCCGAGAACCTTGCATGCACCGAGGATGGGCGTGAGGTCGGGTTGCTTACCCTGATTGATCGGCGTCGGAACTGTGACGATGAAGAAGCTACAATCATTCAGATCATCGGCTTTTGCGGTGAATTTGGCCTTACAGGCTTTCAGCTCGGCATCCGTGCTTTCGCCGGTCCAGTCATGGCCGCCCGTGAGGGCTTCCACGCGGCGCGCATCGATATCGAAACCGGTGACGTCGAAATGCCGAGAGAGGCCAAGCAGCAATGGCAGGCCCACATATCCAAGGCCGATGACGGCGATTTTTTCCTGCATAATGCCCAAAGAACGACGTTTTAAGGTGCCCGATAAATAGGCCACAGCGGCTTAATTGGCAACGGGCCTAAATATCCGCATAGGTGTGGGTTTCCGCGCCGCCGCCGGGATGGGTGACAGCGCCCTTTTCGGCGTCACCGACCAGCTGGGCGAATTTCCACAAAGCGCCGGAATTGAAATCATGCGCGCGCGGTTTCCATTCCTTGCGGCGTTTGGCCAACTCTTCGTCCGACAGTTCGACATTCAGAATGCCTTTGTCGGCATCGATCACGATCACGTCGCCGTTCTTGAGCAAGCCGATGGGGCCACCAACCGCCGCTTCCGGGCCGACGTGGCCGACGCAGAAGCCGCGCGTACCGCCGGAGAAACGCCCGTCGGTGATGAGTGCGACTTTATCACCCGCACCCTGCCCGTAAAGCGCTGCTGTTGTTGAGAGCATCTCGCGCATGCCGGGACCGCCACGCGGACCTTCGTAGCGAATGACGATAACGTCGCCGTCTTTATACTTATGTTCCATCACGGCCTTGAACGCATCTTCTTCGCAATCGAACACAAGAGCTGTGCCCTTGAATTGCAGATTCTTCATGCCCGCGACTTTTACAATCGCACCTTGTGACGCCAGATTGCCCTTGAGGCCGACAACGCCACCGGTGGGTGACAGCGGCTTCGAGGTTGGGCGCACAACATCCTGATCGGTCGGAAGTTTTACGTCCTTCAGATTTTCGGCAATCGTCTTGCCTGTCACGGTGATGCAATCGCCATGTAGGTAGCCACCATCGAGCAGCGCCTTCATGAGAACCGGCACGCCGCCGACTTCGAACAAATCCTTGGCGACATATTTGCCGCCCGGTTTCATATCGGCGATGTAGGGCGTCTTTTTAAAGATCGCGGCGACATCATGCAGATCGAACTTGATGCCCGCTTCATGCGCAATGGCTGGAAGATGCAGCGCAGCGTTCGTCGAGCCACCGGAAGCAGCCACAACAGTCGCGGCATTTTCGAGGGCTTTAAGCGTCACGATATCGCGCGGGCGGAGGTTCATCTCGAGCAGCTTCATGACGGCTTCGCCGGATGCCGTCGCATATTGATCACGGCTTTCATAAGGGGCTGGAGCGCCAGCAGAACCGGGGAGTGCAAGGCCGATGGCTTCGGACACGCACGCCATAGTGTTAGCCGTGAACTGGCCACCACACGCGCCGGCTGACGGGCACGCAACACATTCTAACTCGTGCAAATCTTCATCCGACATTTTGCCGGCTGCATATTGGCCGACAGCTTCGAACACATCCTGCACCGTCACATCCTTGCCCTTGTACTTGCCGGGAAGGATGGAACCGCCATACATGAAAACGCTGGGAACATTGAGGCGCACCATCGCCATCATCATGCCGGGCAGCGATTTGTCGCAACCGGCGAGGCCAACCAAAGCATCATAGCAATGACCGCGCATTGTGAGTTCAACGGAATCCGTAATCACATCACGGCTGACGAGCGAAGATTTCATGCCCGCATGACCCATGGCAATGCCATCGGTCACAGTGATGGTGGTGAACTCACGCGGCGTACCGTGCTTTTCCTTCACGCCCTTTTTCACCGCCTGCGCCTGACGCGACAATGAGATGTTGCAGGGCGCAGCTTCGTTCCAACAGGTCGCGACACCGACCAGAGGCTGGTTGATCTCTTCTTCCGTCATCCCCATCGCGTAATAGTACGAACGATGCGGCGCGCGCTCCGGCCCCATAGTGACATGGCGGCTCGGAAGCTTCGTTTTATCCCACTTCTTCATGACGGCTTAGTTCACCGTGCGGTCGACGAGCTTGTTCTTCGCAATCCACGGCATCATCTCGCGGAGCTTTTTGCCGACCTTTTCGATCGGATGCTCGGCGTGACGGCGGCGCGTTGCCTTGAAGCTCGGCTGGCCAGCCTGATTTTCAAGCATGAAGTCGCGAACGAAACGGCCCGACTGGATATCTTCCAGAACGCGCTTCATTTCCTTCTTGGTTTCTTCGGTCACGATGCGCGGGCCAGTTTTATAATTGCCGTATTCCGCAGTGTTCGAGATCGAGTAGTTCATGTTGGCGAGACCACCTTCATAAATCAGATCGACGATCAGCTTCACTTCGTGAAGACATTCGAAATAGGCCATTTCCGGCGCATAGCCAGCTTCGACCAATGTCTCGAAGCCCGACATGATCAGCTGCTGGAGACCGCCGCAAAGAACAGCCTGTTCGCCGAACAGATCGGTTTCGCATTCTTCTTTGAAGTTGGTTTCGATGATGCCGGCTTTGCCGCCACCGATGGCCGATGCGTATGAAAGACCAAGCTGCTTCGCTTTGCCCGACGCATCCTGATGCACGGCAATGAGGCACGGCACGCCGCCACCCTTTTGATATTCGGAACGCACGGTATGGCCGGGGCCTTTCGGTGCGATCATGAATACGTCGAGATCGTCGCGCGGTTCGATGAGGTTGAAGTGAACATTAAGGCCGTGCGCAAACACGAGCGCGGCGTTCTTCTTCAAATTCGGCGCAAGGCTTTCCTGATAAATCTTCGCCTGCAATTCGTCCGGCGTCAGCATCATGACGACATCGGCCCAAGCTGCAGCCTTACCCGGCTCCTCAACCTTGAACTGCACCTTCATCGCCTTATCGGCGCTTGCGCTGCCGGGGCGGAGGCCGATGACGATATCGCGTACGCCGCTGTCGCGCAGGTTCTGCGCGTGTGCATGGCCTTGGCTGCCATAGCCGATGATCGCAACTTTCTTGCTGCGGATCAGGCCCAGATCGGCGTCTTTATCGTAATACACTTGCATGGTCTTCATCCTCTCGGGTTTTTAGGAAAACGAATAGAGTTAGGCCGACTTGCGGACGGCCTGGGGGGTAATGCTCAGGACCGTATCGCCACATAGCATGGCAACACTGCCGGTGCGCGCGACTTCGACCTGACCGAGCGGCTTTAGCTCAGCGATCATTTGATCGATATGACCGAACATGGCGGTAAGTTCAAAAATCACAGCGTTAGCGGTCATATCAACGGTACGGGCACCAAGCTTGCGGGCGATGAGTTTGGCATCTTCACGCTTATTGGCATCGCCGATGAATTTGACATAAGCAAGGCAACCTTCAACCGACTTGCCCTGCGTCGTGAGATTAACGACCTGACGCACGGGCACGAGACGTGACAGCTGCGCTTTGATCTGCTCGATCATCATTGGCGGACCGCTGGTCACAATCGTGATGCGCGAGAGGTGGCTTTCGCTATCGACTTCATCGACGGTCAAGCTTTCGATGTTGTAGCCGCGACCGGAGAACAGGCCAATGACGCGCGCCAACACGCCCGGCTCGTTATCGACGAGTACTGCGAGGCAATTCCGCTTCGGCGCCTCGACGGGCGCGGATTCGTAAACGCTGCCGTCCATCATACCAGCACCATGCCGTCGCCTTCGATCGCCTTGCCGACAGCGTCTTTGTCGGGGCCGAGAAGGATTTCATTGTGGTTCTTGCCCGAGGGGATCATCGGGAAGCAGTTCTCTTTCGGGCACACGCAGACATCGACAATCGTCGGGCGATCCGTGACCTTCATCATTTCCTTGATGACGTGATCGACATCTTCCGGCTTCTGCGCGCGGAGACCGACGCCGCCGAAGGCCTCTGCCAGCTTCACGAAATCGGGAAGCGCCGCGGTATAGCTTTGCGAATAGCGGCTGCCATGCAGCATTTCCTGCCACTGGCGCACCATGCCCATCCACTGATTGTTGAGAATGAACACCTTCACCGGCAGCTTGTACTGCACAGCCGTGCTCATTTCCTGAATGTTCATCAGAATGCTGGCTTCGCCCGCGACATCGACAACGAGCGCATCGGGATGCGCCATTTGCACACCGACCGCAGCCGGCAAACCATAACCCATCGTGCCGAGACCGCCGGATGTCATAAAGTGATGCGGCTTTTCAAAACGCAGGAACTGCGCAGCCCACATTTGATGCTGGCCGACTTCGGTCGTGATGAAAGTCTCGCGGCCCTTGGTCAGTTCGCGCAGGCGCTCGAGCGCATATTGCGGTTTGATGACATTGCCGGTCTGCTCATATTTCAAGCAGTCGCGCTTCTGCCATTCGCCGATCTGCTGCCACCATTGGTGGAGCTTTTCCTGATTGGCTTTGTAGCCGCGCGATTTCCAGACACCGATCATCGCCTCCAAAATAGATGTCGCATCGCCGACGACGGGGATATCGACATTCACGGTTTTGTTGATCGAGCTCGGGTCGATATCGGCATGGATCTTTTTCGATTTCGGCGAGAAGCCGGAAAGCTTGCCGGTCACGCGGTCATCGAAGCGCGCGCCGATATTGATCATCACATCGCAATCATGCATCGCGAGATTGGCTTCGTATGTGCCGTGCATACCAAGCATGCCGAGGAATTGTTTATCCGACATGGGATACGCGCCGAGGCCCATGAGTGTGCTGGTGCATGGGAAGCCGGTCATATGGACGAACTCCGTCAGGAGTTCGCTAGCGCGCGAACCTGAATTGATCACGCCGCCGCCGGTGTAGAAAATCGGACGCTCGGCCTTTGCCATCAGCTCGACAGCTTTTTCGATCTGCGCCATATCGGGCTTGGTTTGAGGCTGGTAATGGCTCTTTTCCGCGACTTGCGGCGGCTGATAAATGCCGTCAGCGAACTGCACATCCTTCGGCAGATCGATCACGACAGGGCCCGGACGGCCGGAGCGCGCGACATGGAATGCTTCATGCACAGTCTGCGCCAGCTTGTTCACATCCTTCACGAGGTAATTGTGCTTCGTGCAAGGACGCGTGATGCCGGTGGTATCCGCTTCCTGAAACGCGTCGTTACCGATGAGATGCGTCGGGACCTGACCTGTAAGGCAGACGATTGGAATAGAATCCAAAAGCGCATCGGTGAGGCCGGTCACAGCGTTCGTGGCGCCAGGGCCAGATGTCACAAGCACAACGCCAACTTTGCCGGTCGAACGCGCATAGCCTTCGGCAGCATGCGCAGCGCCCTGCTCATGGCGAACGAGAACGTGCGTGATGCTGTTCTGTTTAAAGATCGCGTCATAGATCGGCAGCACGGCGCCACCGGGATAACCAAAGATGGTATCGACGCCCTGATCGATGAGCGCACGAATGATGATGTCCGCGCCGGTCATCGCCGGTTGCGGGTTAGCTGAATTTTTCGGAGCCTCGGCCTTTGGTGATTGGGAAACAGTCACCGGCGCGGCCTTTCGGGTCGCATTCTGCATCGTCGTAACTTTCAAACCGCTTTTCGTTCAAACCAGATTTCACACGCTTCGTGCGACGCAACAAATCCCACTTCGGAGCCATTTTTTACATAGAAAAATGCGTTACGGCCTTAGCAGTCAGGATAATAGCCAATGTGGATAGTTTTTGTCAAATTATTTCGTTTGAACATCATTTGACGAAATATTATTGCGCATATGGCTTTGAGGGCCCGGTTATAGGACCTTTCCGCATGATAGCTGCACTCTTGCATAAGCGCGCGAAGAGGTGACATATCACGTCACTTCATTTTTCCAAAAGCGACTCCCGACATGCCCTGGACTTCCGGCGATTATCAAACGCATTTCCAATCCCGCATCGACAATCTCAAAGCCGACGGACGTTATCGCACTTTTGCCACACTCGAAAGATTGTGCGGCGAGTTTCCTTACGCACTCGCGCATGACGGCGAAGGTAATTCCAAAAAAGTAACCGTCTGGTGTTCGAACGATTATCTCGGCATGGGCCAGCATCCTGTCGTTCTCGAAGCGATGAAGAACGCGCTCGATGCATGGGGCGCAGGTTCCGGCGGCACGCGCAACATCAGCGGCACGACGCTCATCCATACGCAACTCGAGAGCGAACTTGCGGCGTGGCATCACAAAGAAGCCGCACTGATTTTTTCATCCGGCTATGTTTCGAACGAGGCGGGTCTTGGCGCGCTGATCAAATTGCTGCCGGGATGCATCGTGTTTTCGGATGCAAAAAATCACGCTTCGATGATCGCGGGCATCACGCGCCACGATCCCGAGAAGCATATCTTCGCGCACAATAATCTCGCAGACCTTGAAGCGAAGCTCGCGGCTGTCGATCCAGCTGCGCCGAAGCTCGTTGCGTGCGAGAGTGTTTATTCAATGGACGGCACGATTGCGCCGCTCCGTGAAATCGCCGAAATCGCCCATAAATACGGTGCGATTACATATCTCGATGAAGTGCACGGCGTTGGCCTTTACGGACCTAACGGCGCCGGCGTTGCCGACCGTGATGGCGTGCAGGATTTGTTCGACATCATCGAAGGCACATTCGGTAAAGCATTCGGTCTCTCGGGTGGTTACATCACAGGCAGCAAAGCCGTGATCGATTGCGTTCGCAGCCACGCACCCGGCTTCATCTTCACAACATCGATGCCGCCCGCTGTCGCCGCCGGTGCACTCGCGAGTTTAAATGTTCTGAAAACTGCACATGATCTTCGTGCACGCCAGCAACGTCAGGCCAATCGCTTGAAGGAACAGTTGCGCCTCGCTGGTCTTCCCGTCATTCCGACCGAAAGCCACATCGTGCCGCTACTCATCGGTGGGGCGCATTGCTGTAAGGGCGTGGCGGATTGGTTATTTGCGCATGCGGATATCTATGTACAGCCGATCAATTATCCGACTGTGGCTGTTGGCGAAGAACGCCTGCGCCTCACGCCCTCACCGCTTCATACCGATGTGATGATCGATGATCTCGTCAGCTCGCTGGATTATCTCTGGCAGCAGCAACATCTGCCCCGCAAGATGGTGGCATAAAAAAATCCCCGCCGAAGCGGGGATTTTAATCTCAATTTGAGACCTTCTTACTTCGCCTTCATCATCGCAGCGGCCGTATCGGCCATGCGGTTCGAGAAGCCCCATTCATTATCGTACCAGCTGAGGATACGCACGAAATTGCCTTCAACGACTTTGGTTTCGTTGAGCGCGAAGATCGATGAATGCGCATCGTGGTTGAAGTCGGTCGAAACCAGCGGCTCTGAGTAATAACCCAGAATGCCTTTCAGCGGTCCGTCGGCTGCTGTCTGAATGGCTTTCTTGATTTCATCGACAGTCGTGTTGCGCTTGGCAACGAACTTGAAATCGACGACCGAGACATTTGGTGTCGGCACGCGGATGGATGTGCCATCGAGCTTGCCTTTCAGCGACGGCAAAACTTTGCCAACCGCCGATGCAGCGCCCGTCGAGGTCGGGATCAGATTGATAGCTGCGGCGCGGGCGCGATGCAGATCTTTATGCATCGTGTCCACCGTGCTTTGATCGCCGGTGTAGGAATGGATTGTGGTCATGAAGCCGTGCTGGATGCCGATGGCATTATCCAGAACGAAAGCGACAGGAGCCAAGCAGTTAGTCGTGCATGATGCGTTCGAGACGATGGTGTGCGACGCTTTCAGCTGATCGTGATTGACGCCGTAAACAACCGTGAGGTCTTCGTCGGTTGCGGGGGCCGAGATCAGAACTTTCTTGGCACCAGCCTGCAGATGCTTTTCGGCATCCGCGCGCTTGGTGAAAATGCCCGAGCATTCGAACGCGATATCGATGCCGAGATCTTTCCAACCGAGTTGCGCCGGGTCGCGCGTTTGCGAGCCCTTGACGCGCTTGCCGTTGATGATGAGGTCGTTGCCTTCCGTCTTCACATCATGTTTGAAGCGGCCATGAACAGAGTCATATTTCAGCAAATGGGCGTTGGTGTTGGCGTCGGCCAGATCGTTAATACCGACGATTTCAATATCGGTACGGCCTGAATCGATCAGCGCGCGGAGGACGAGGCGGCCGATGCGGCCGAAACCATTGATGGCGACTTTCGTGGTCATTCTTAACCCTTTCGTGAACAAACAGAGGATTATTTTTAAGGAAACAAGCCTGAACTATCAAGCCGGTTCTGCGCCTGAAATATGGCGTGCCGGCGGCAAAATACCTTGCCACACAGCAACTGAATGAGGGGGCATGGGCCCTTTCGAAAAAGCAAAAATCTCCCCGGATGGGCCAAGGGCTGTACTTGGGCGAGATGGGCGTTCCATCATCCCTTTCCATGCAAGCACAGCAACCTGGCGAAGATTAAAGGCGTGGTCGGTTGCACGCGCGTCTTTTAAAAATGCATCAAACATGGCGGTTATGTAGGAAATACCCGCCTGTTTTACAACCCCGGAATTACTTTCCGAGCAGGTTTTTCGCCTGTTTTACGACATTTGTGGTCGTAATGCCGAAATGCTCATAGAGCTTCTCGGCAGGAGCCGAGGCGCCAAAACCGGTCATGCCGATGAAAGCACCGTTTTCGCCGATATATTTATCCCAGCCTTGGCGGATGCCGGCCTCGACCGCAATGCGCGGTGCGGTGCCGAGAACATCGTCGCGATAGACCTTATCCTGCTCATCGAACAGGCGGTCGCACGGCATGGAGACAACAGCGGCCTTGATGCCATCTTTCTGCAATTGCGCGCGCGCTTCGAGGGCGAGCGAAACTTCAGAGCCGGTTGCAAGGATCGTGACATCGCGCGAGCCTTCAGCTTCGGCCAGCACATAAGCGCCGCGAGCCGAGAGATTTTCTTTTCCGGCATTGCGCACGGTCGGCAGACCTTGGCGGCTAAGCGCAAGCAAGCTCGGACGATTTTTGCTGCGGAGAGCAAGCTCCCAGCATTCCGCAGTCTCAATACCGTCGCACGGGCGAAAGTTGAGCAAGTTCGGAATGGCACGGAGCGCCGCCATATGTTCGACCGGCTGATGCGTCGGGCCATCTTCGCCGAGACCGATGCTGTCATGCGTCATCACGAACACGACGCGCTGATGCATGAGGGCTGCGAGGCGAATTGCCGGACGGCAGTAGTCCGCGAATTGCAGGAAGGTGCCGCCGTAAGGAATGATGCCGCCATGGAGCGCCATGCCGTTCATCGCGGCGCTCATGCCATGTTCGCGCACGCCGAAATGGATGTAATGACCACCGTAATTCGCGGGCGTGATCGGCCCGAAATTTTTGACCTGCGTATTGTTGGACGGCGTGAGATCGGCGGAGCCACCGATCAGTTCCGGCATGATCGGCAAGATCGCTTCCAGCACAGCGCCGGAAGATTGACGCGTCGCATGCTTTGGCTTGTCGGTCGCAATTTTTTGCTTCAGTTGCTCGAGCGTCGTGCCAAGTGATGACGGCAGATCGCCTTTCATCACGCGATCGAACTCGGCATGCTGCGCATCGGCATCATGGCGCTTCACCCAATTCTGGCGCTCGGTCTTGCTGCGCTGGCCGGCCTTGCGCCATGCGGCAAGGATATGGTCCGGCACAGCAAACGCTTCATGCGGCCAGTTGAGTTGCTTGCGTGCAGCAATGATTTCATCAGCACCCAAGGGCGAGCCGTGCGAACCGCTGGTGCCCTGCTTCTTCGGCGCGCCATAACCGATGATGCTGCGGCAAGCGATGAGCGAAGGCTTGTCTGTGACAGCGAGCGCAGCTTGCGTCGCCGCTGCAATCGCGACGGGGTCGTGACCATCACAGGCCTGAACATGCCAGCCGTAAGCGCGGTAACGCGCCTGAACATCTTCCGTGAATGAAAGATTGGTCGAGCCGTCGATGGAAATTTTGTTGTCGTCATAGAATACGGTCAGGCGGCCGAGTTTCAGATGTCCTGCGAGCGAGCAAGCTTCATGGCTGATGCCTTCCATGAGATCGCCGTCTGAAGCGATAACAAAAGTGCGGTGATCGACAAGGTCATTGCCGAAACGCGCATTCATGTTGCGCTCGGCAAGAGCAAAACCAACGGCGTTCGAGATGCCTTGGCCGAGAGGGCCGGTCGTCGTTTCCGCGCCGATATCCAAATCGTGTTCGGGATGGCCGGCCGTGATACTGCCGAGCTGGCGGAACTTCTTGATCTCATCCAGCGTCATCTTCTTGAAGCCGGTCAGGTACGCCAGCGAATAGAGCAGCATCGAGCCGTGGCCGGCAGACAAAATAAAACGATCACGGTCAGGCCAGGACGGATTTTCGGGATCGAAGCGCAGGAATTGGGACCAGAGGACGGTTGCGACATCGGCCATGCCCATCGGCATGCCGGGGTGGCCGGATTTGGCTTGTTCGACGGCATCCATCGAAAGGGCGCGGATGGCATTCGCCATTTCGTTATGCATCGGGTCGGCAGCTGTTTCAGGCATCTTTTCTACGGTCGCAAGTGTGGCGGAAGGCATTAAATTTCGTCCTTATATGACAGAAAGAATCCTACCAGAATCCTTGGGGGCAAAATGGCAAAACCGCCCGCATGACGCAACCCTTGAATCAGGGCCCCAGAATCGTGGAATCATTGACGGCGACATCATATCGGTCTTAACCTTAGACATTCTCAGATTCGGGAGGCCCCTCATGCAACGCTTGAAACAAAAGCTCGAAGAACTTGATGAAGCGATCTTCGCTCTCGAGGACAAGATCGGCCTCGATACGTCCAGCCGCCGCGAGACGTCGAAGAAGCAAAACGAAATCTTGAAGCAGATCCGCACGCGTGAAGCCACCGTTCTGGGCACCGCGCAAAAGGTTGCCGCCCGCCTCGATAAGGCCATCGAAAACGTCGAAAACGTCCTGAGGAACTGAGCATGTCGAAAATCGCCATTACCCTTTACGGCCGCGAATATTCCGTCAATTGCGATGCAGGTCAGGAAGATCGCCTCCGCCAGATCGTCAAATTCGTCGAAGGCCGGATGCAGGAAGTTGCCGATAAAATCGGCAATACGACCGAGCCCCGCCTTCTTATGCTGACCTGCCTTTCCCTTGCCGACCAATTATTTGACGTCCATCAAAATGCCCATAACAGCATGATTCAAGACGAAGATTTGATGGTTGCCGCTGTCGAACATTTGCGCCAACGCATTGCACATATTGCATCTCAGGTAGGTCGCGCTTAAATTAGATAGGGAAGGCTCCTGCGCAGCGCGACAGGCAGCATAATCCCCAGGGCCGATAATTAGACTCCTAGGGAGCTGTCCCTGACCGGATCTTGGTTCGGTTATATGGCGCCCACCTGCTTATGCAGGCCATGGAGGATATCAGCCACCGGCTGAGGTGGGGGCCTTCCACTTCTTCCATGACAGAATGGGCGTTTCGGGACATATATTTGTTCATGAGCGATCTGCTGTCAGCCAAGCGAGCCCTGCGCCGCGATATGGAAGAAAAACGCAAAGGCTTTGCCGAGTGGCTGCCCGATGCGCCCCTTTCGCTTCGTGATCATTTCCTGAAGAAAATCCAGTTACCGCCGAAAAGCTGCGTAGCGCTTTATCACGCCCAGCATGACGAGATGAATCCGTCCATGCTCGGCGTAGACCTTCATCACGCAGGACATACCCTCGCCCTGCCCGTCATCACCGCGCGCGGCACGCCGCTGATCTTCCGGAGCTATGAGCCGGGCGACAAGCTTCACCCGGGTCCCATGGGCATCCTCGAGCCGACATCCGAAGCTCTCGCCGTCACGCCGGACGTGCTGATCGTTCCCCTGCTCGCCTTTGATAAAATGGGATATCGCCTGGGCTATGGCGGCGGCTATTACGACCGGACGTTAACCGAATTACGCCAACAGAAAACGGTTTTAGCTGTCGGGATTGCCTATGCCGGGCAGGAAGTTGCCGCTGTGCCTATCGAGCCACACGACGCCCGTCTTGACGCTATTGTCACCGAAGCCCAGGCTTTACGCATTGCCGTGCCAT
>DASTLS010000241.1:0-1524 GCA_035714725.1 Alphaproteobacteria bacterium
TGCCGAGGAACAGGCCGGAGAGATAATCGTTGATGCGCAGCGCTAGCGACATGATCTCTTCGAGTTCATGCGGGCTTGCCCAGCCGAAGGCAGTGATGTGCTCGTCGGAAACCATTGGATCGCCGAGTTCGTCTTTCTTGAAATAGAATTCGACGATAGAGCGGGGCAGGACAGTTCCTTCCGGAATCGCCAAACGCTTCGCCAAAGAACCGGCGACGATGTTGCGCACGACAACTTCGATAGGGATGATCTCGACTTTACGGACCAGCTGCTCGCGCATGTTCAAACGGCGCATGAAATGGGTCGGCACGCCAATCTCGCCCAGCTTTGTCATCAGGTACTCGGAGATGCGATTGTTCAATACGCCCTTGCCGGTGATGGTGCCCTTCTTCTGGTTATTGAAGGCGGTGGCATCGTCCTTGAAATATTGGACGAGCGTACCCGGCTCGGGCCCCTCGAACAAAACCTTGGCTTTACCTTCATAGAGGCGGCGACGACGATTCATGCGAAAATTCATTGTTTTAGCCGTTTCAAAAGTGGGCCTTCAGGCCCGGCTATTTTTATAGCAAGGCGGGTATCGTAAAACAATGGGTGGAAGCCTGTATTTAGCGAAGAAATAGCTCAATATCAGGGCGATATCGCTGTGCTTCGAATGCGCCGGAAAGGTTGAGGCCTGCCGCGCCGATAACTTTGGTCCGAGATGCTTTCTCCAAAATGGGAGGGTTCGCCATCGATCCGGTCATCGGGTGACGAGACGCGTTGAGCCGGCGGTTTTGGCTGAGGCCAATAATTGTCAGGCGGCAGTTTCATTAAATAGCTCAAAAGTAATTCCGTAAAAGACTTACGTAATTCTTGGAGTCTGTCAATTTAGCCGGCTCGCAACAGCGGTACAGCGGCATCTTTCTCAAATAAATACAGTAAAACGCGAAGATTTTGGCCGCGTTCGTCGTTCAGCTCGGGGTCGCGGGTGAGGATGAGCTTGGCATCGTCATGGGCGATGGCGAGCAAATCCTGATGGTGAGTAAGGTCGGCGAGGCGGAAAACGGGCAAGCCGCTTTGGCGTGTGCCGAGCAATTCACCCGCACCTCGCAACCGCAAATCTTCTTCGGCGATTTTGAAGCCGTCTTCGGTTTCGCGCAGCATCTTGAGGCGCGCTTTTGCCGTTTCACCCAAAGGCGCCTGATACATGAGCAGGCAGTTCGATTTCGCCGTGCCACGCCCAACGCGCCCGCGTAATTGATGAAGTTGGGACAGGCCGAAACGCTCTGCATGCTCGATGATCATGAGGGATGCGTTCGGTACATCGACGCCGACTTCGATAACAGTCGTGGCAACCAGAACTTTGATATCGCCGCCGGCAAACGCAGCCATGACACGGTCTTTCTCGTCCGTCTTCATGCGGCCATGCACAAGGCCGACTTTATCCGCGCCCAAATGTCGTACGAGGAGATTGGCGCGGTCAGTGACGGCCACAAGGTCAACTTCTTCGGACTCCTCAATCAGCGGGCAAACCCAGTAAACTTG
>DASTLS010000242.1:0-5901 GCA_035714725.1 Alphaproteobacteria bacterium
ATTATCCTAACAAAAGAAATTCGTCAAACATTAGCAGAATGGATTGTTTTAAAAGCACTAACTGCCGAACACAACTTTCTTCCCGGAGCCAACAAAGATGTCATTTTTGATCAGGTTGCTCGCACTGAATTCATGAACACACGAAAAATTCCTGATCGCATCCACATTCATATCGGAATGCAGAAAAGCAAAAAATGGGAAACTAGGTTTCAGAGGCATACGACAGGGTTAGGGTTCTCTACACAACTTCCACCACCACCTCCTCCAAAAGACAGAACTGTAAATGTGCAAATTATGACGTGGGGGATTGGAAATCTTTTAATTCACATGAGCGCAATTCTGGATCAAGACGTGTATGATCGTCTTAAACTTCTCCAACCAGGCCCGCTTATCGAGATTTGGCCCAATGGAAATACCGATACAACTTGGCCACCCCGATATTTCGCTACAGACGAGTTTGTTGACGAGCTTGCCGGTTCTCTTTGGCAATTTGTGAACTCAAAAAACGTCATCAAAGTTTAACTGACGTTATTTGCGGCTTGACATATAAGAACAAATAGAGAACACTGTTGGGCATGGCGAAACCGACTTCCCAATTTGTTTGTCAGAGCTGCGGCGCGAGTCACCCGAAATGGGGCGGCAAGTGCGAGGGTTGCGGCAGCTGGAACAGTCTGGTTGAGGAAGCCATTCAGGCGGGCCCGCCCAAGGGCCTCGGCGGCATCAAAGGAAAATCCGGCAAAGGTAATCGCGTCGAGTTCGTGCCGCTGAAAGGCGCCGAGCGCACCCTGCCCCGTCGTCTGTCGCAAATCGGTGAATTTGATCGCGTCGTAGGCGGCGGCCTCGTGCCCGGCTCGGCAACGCTCGTCGGCGGTGACCCCGGCATCGGCAAATCAACTCTCCTACTCCAAGTCGTCTGCCAACTGGCGAAAGGCCAGCGCGTCGCCTATATCTCCGGCGAAGAAGCAATCGATCAGGTGCGTCTCCGCGCCCAACGCCTCGGCGTGTCGGACGTTCAATGCGAACTCGCGAGCGCCACATCCATCCGCGATATCGTGGCCGCGATTGACGATGCCAATCCGCCCGACATTCTGATCATCGACTCTATTCAGACAATGTATGTCGATACGCTCGACAGCGCGCCGGGAACTGTGGCGCAGGTCCGCACATCCGCGCAGGAGCTCATCCGCGTCGCCAAAAAACGCGATATCTCACTCATCCTCGTCGGCCACGTGACGAAGGAAGGCACAATCGCCGGCCCTCGCGTGCTCGAGCATATGGTCGATACTGTCCTTTATCTGGAAGGCGACCGAGGCCACCAGTTCCGCGTGCTGCGAGGCGTCAAAAACCGTTTCGGCCCGACCGACGAAATCGGCGTGTTCGAGATGACCGATAAAGGCCTGATGGAAGTCGCCAACCCATCCGCCCTGTTTCTTGCCGACCGCCGTGGCGATACCTCCGGCGCAGCAGTCTTCGCAGGCTTAGAAGGAACGCGACCGGTGCTTGTGGAAATTCAGGCGCTGGTCGCGCCCACATCCTACGGCACGCCCCGACGCGCCGTCATCGGTTGGGACAGCGGACGCCTCGCCATGGTGCTGGCGGTACTCGAGGCGCGCTGCGGTGTCGCCTTCGGCCAGAACGATGTCTATTTGAACGTTGCGGGTGGCTTGCGCATCTCAGAGCCCGCCGCCGACCTTGCCGTGGCAGCTGCACTTCTCTCATCCCTCACCGGTGAGCCGGTGCCATCCGAATGCGTGGTGTTCGGCGAGATCGGCCTCTCCGGTGAAGTCCGCCGCGTGAGCCAGCCGGAGCTACGCCTCAAGGAAGCGGTGAAGCTCGGCTTCACCCAAAGCATCCAGCCCCATGTGGATGCCAGCCGGAAACCGACTGTGGAGGCTGCCCTGCGCCGGACCGAGATTCGCCAGCTTTCGGAGCTCCTGCCCCTCTTCCAGGCGGCACCCCAAGCCCGTCGGGCTTAGAATCCCTCTAAAAACGTAACTTTTCGGCCTCTGCATCTACCAAAATGCAGTAAATTGTTACACGAAAGGATTAACTTTCCCGATTTTTGTGCTAGATAATCCCCGTCTTAACACCGGGCGGGATTATGGAGCCACATACAGGCCTCAACAATCTGGACTACGTCGTTCTCGGCATCATTGGGCTGTCGGCTATCTTCGCCCTCTTTCGCGGCTTCGTACGCGAAGTGCTTTCGCTTATCTCGTGGATTTTAGCCTACTTCGCAGCCGTCCGTTATCATTCGCTGCTTGAGCCTTTCGTTCATCGCTACATCAAGAATGAATCCCTGCTGATGCCGATTGCGGCAACCGGCGTTTTCGTTCTCACGCTCGTTCTGCTCAGCCTCCTCAGTACCTTCATCACCGGCCTCGTGCGCGGCAAGGCGCTGACGGCTGTCGATCGCTCGCTCGGCTTCCTGTTCGGCATTGCTCGCGGCGCGTTGATCATCTGCATCGTTTACATGGCACTTGTCTCCGTCTTCTGGCCGGAGCTGGAAAAGACGCCGGAACAGATCGCCAAAACAGCCGACGAAGATAAAAGCCCCAACAAGCCCCCGGAATGGCTGATGGAGGCGAAGACGCGCCCGGCGATGGCCTATGGCAGCCATATGCTGAAAGATGTTATTCCGCGTGACGATCTGGAGAAGACGGTCAAAGGCTTCCAGGATTCGATCAGCAAGCAATACGCGAAGAAGAAAGATGAAGTGCAGAAGGCTGCTGATCAGCAAGCGCTCGATACGCTTTCAACGCCTGTGCCTGCCGCGACATCGGCACCAGCCGCCGCACCAACCTATGATAACCAGAGCCGTAATGGCTTGAATAACCTCGTCAACCAAAAGGGAGGCCAATAATGTTCACGACCATTCCCTATGATGATGACAAGCTTAAAGAAGAATGCGGCGTCTTCGGCATTATCGGCAAGGAAAGCGCCGCGGCCATGACCGTGCTCGGCCTCCACGCCTTGCAGCATCGCGGGCAGGAAGCCGCCGGCCTCGTCAGCCATGACGGCGAGCATTTCCATTCGCATCACGCGCTCGGCCATGTTGCCGAAAACTTCAACACGGAATCTGTTATCGGCAAGCTGATCGGCAATGCTGCCATCGGCCATACGCGCTACGCCACGACCGGCGAAACCGCTCTCCGCAACGTGCAACCCTTGTTCGCCGATTTTGATTTCGGCGGCTTTGCGCTCGCGCATAACGGCAACCTCACCAACGCCTATTCGCTGCGCAAACAACTGGTGAAGCGCGGTTGCCTGTTCCGCTCCACAACCGATACTGAAGTCGTCATTCACTTGATGGCGATTGCCCGCGCCGGCAGCCCCATCGATCGCCTGATCGAAGCGCTGCGTCAGATCGAAGGCGCCTACTCGCTCGTCTGTATGGCAAAAAATTGCGTCATCGGCGTGCGCGATCCGAACGGCGTTCGTCCGCTCGTGCTCGGCAAGCTGGAAGATGCTTATGTATTGGCCAGCGAAACCTGCGCGCTTGATATCATCGGCGCCGATTTCGTCCGCGATATCGAACCCGGTGAGATGGTCATTCTTGATGGCAAGGGCGTGCAAAGCGTGCGCCCCTTCGGTAACGCCGCGCCGCATAAATTCTGCGTGTTTGAATATATCTATTTTGCCCGCCCGGATTCTTCGGTCGAAGGCCGCTCGGTTTATGAGATGCGCAAGAATATCGGCGTCGAACTTGCGCGCGAAAGCGGTGTTGAAGCCGATATCGTCGTGCCCGTGCCGGATTCCGGCGTGCCGTCCGCCATCGGCTTTGCCGAAGAGAGTGGCATTCCATTCGACCTCGGCATCATTCGTAATCACTATGTCGGCCGTACCTTCATTCAGCCGACCGACCGCATCCGCCATTTGGGCGTGAAACTGAAGCACAATGCGAACCGCCGCTTTATCGAAGGCAAACGCGTTATCCTGATCGACGATTCAATCGTCCGCGGCACAACCTCGACCAAGATTGTGGAAATGATCCGCAACGCCGGCGCCAAGGAAGTGCATATGCGCATCTCCAGCCCGCCGACGAAGCATAGCTGCTTCTATGGCATCGATACGCCACAGCCGGAAAAACTGCTCGCCCATAACTATACGGTCGAGCAGATGTGCCGCTTCATCGGCGCAGACAGCCTTGCTTTCATTTCGATGGATGGTTTGTATCGTGCGATGGGCGAAACCAAGCGCAATGCCGAAAATCCGCAATATTGCGATGCGTGCTTCAGCGGCAATTATCCGATTGCGCTGACGGACCTGAACGCCAACGAAAACCAAGGCGAACTGTCCTTCCTCGCCAAGGCGAGCGAATAACTTTTATTTTCTACCGACGCGATTAGCGCGCGACTTGCCGCCGAGACGCACTTTGGCGCCTTTGACCTTCTTGCCGCCTTTATGTTTTTTGCCCGGTTTTCCGGCGACTTTATGCGTCTTGCCGTACTTCATCTCATGACGTGATTTGCCAAGGCGCGGCTTTTTCTGCTCCGGATCGACGCGTTTATCGTCGAGATACGGATTTTCACTCTTCTTCATCTGCCAGCGCACCGGCACGCCCGCGAGGCCGAATTGGTCGCGCAAGCCGTGTGTCAGAAAACGTTTATAGCTCTCCGGCAAATCGACCGGCTTATTGACCCAGAGCGAGAAAGTCGGCGGGCGACTTTTCACCTGCGTGATGTAGCGCAGCTTGATACGACGGCCCTGCGTGATCGGCGGTGGGTGATCGAATTCCATCTTCTCCAGCCAGCGATTGAGCTGACCGGTCGAGATGCGCTTGTTCCACACGGCATAAATATCGAGTGTGGCCTGCATCAGATCATCGAGGCCTTTGCCGGTGAGCGCCGACATGGTGATGACGGGAAGCCCGGCGACCTGCGCCAAGGAATCCTCGGCGCGTTCACGGATCTTGGTCATCACGGCGTTTTTGTCTTTCACCGCATCCCATTTATTGACGGCGAGAATGAGCGCGCGACCTTCTTCGACAACGTGATGCGCGATAATCAAATCCTGCTTGTCAAAGCCGGTGACAGCATCGATGACCAGCACAACAACATGCGCGAGGCGAATGGCACGCAGCGATTCATGGCCGCTCATTTTCTCGAGCTTTTCGCTTACACGCGCGCGGCGGCGCAACCCTGCCGTATCAACCAACCGCACAGGGCGATCTTTATAGGTCCAGTTGATGGGAATAGCGTCGCGCGTCAGGCCCGGCTCTGGTCCCGTCATCATGCGCTCTTCGCCGATCAACTTGTTCACCAAAGTCGATTTGCCGGCATTCGGGCGGCCAACAATCGCGACCAGCATGTGCTTTTCTTCTTCCGTCTCGGGCGGAATGTCTTCCTCAGACGGCTGAATGTATTTCGAGAGCGCCTCATGGATATCCGGCATGCCGTCGCCATGCGTGGCGGAAATCGGTATCGGATCGCCAAAGCCGAGCGCAGCGGCTTCATCAAACGTATCGGGCAGATAAAAACTTTCGCACTTGTTGGCGAGCAGAATAACCGGCTTGCCGGTTTTACGGATTTCGCGGGCAATCGTCTTGTCTTCGTCGGTCAAGCCTGCGCGGCCATCGACGACCAGGAGAATGACGTTCGTTTGTTCGAGCGCCAGCTGCGTTTGCCGCGCCATGCGGGCGGAGATGCTGCCCTTGGCGCGCATGTCTTCGAGACCGGCGGTATCAAGCGCGCGGAATTTGAGATCGAAAAGGCTGCCCTCGCCTTCGCGCCAATCGCGCGTCACGCCCGGCTCATCGCTGACGATGGCCATCTGCTTGCCGATCAAGCGATTAAACAGCGTGGATTTGCCGACATTGGGTCGGCCTGCGATGGCAACGGTGAAAGTCATGGGCTTACCGCAGCGCTATCAGCGTGCCGTTGTCGGTAACGACATACATCA
>DASTLS010000243.1:0-2208 GCA_035714725.1 Alphaproteobacteria bacterium
TACCCAGCCAAGAATAAATCCTGCGGTCTTCGCGTGTATATGCGTCGCCAGCAGATAGAACGGCACATCGAGGAGGGGGTTATAGAAATAGGGTGTTTGCGACGGCAACATATCGAAGCCATAGCGCCCGTTCAGAAATGCATAGGCGTTATACCAATGGTAATTGCGCAAATCCCAATTGGCGTCTTGCCCCAGATAAAGCGCGAGCAACCCAAAGAAAAACGGCGCCAGCACTAAGATTGTTAGTGCAAGACGCCGTATGCGTGGTGGAGATGGCGGCAGAGCGAGGGCTTCATTCATCGAAAAGCAACTCGCTCAACCGAATCCGTTCTTATCTGCTCGAATCCATAACGAAGTGCTGCAGATGTTCGTGGATGCTGCCGTTCAGGTTCTGGCCGAGATCGCGGACCAAGCCATTCAGCACTGTCATGTAAGCATTCTGCTTCTCAGCTTCGGTTGCGTTTTCCGGCAACGTTTCATAACGGCTGGCCTGAGCGCTGGCGATCGCATAGCTGTCGCCCTGACCCTTGATCTGCAGTTCAACTTCGACATGCGCGTTGTACTTGCTGGTCTGCTCGCGCGTGAACCACTGGCCTTCATGCGGAATGGCCTGTTGCACGACGGAAGCATCCTTGATCACGACAATCGCTTCGCCGGCTGAACCTGCGGCTTGCAGGTGGTCGGTCGACCACTGCTTGATCGCGTCGGCAACAGAAGGCTGCATATGGACGCCATCCGTCGCATTGCTGCGATCGGTGAGGGAGACGGTCTTCACGTCGAGATTGATCTTCGACGGCGCGCCGAAATCGCTGGCCACTTTCGGCGGCGGGGCGGATGAGCAGGCGGCGAGCAAAATGCTGAGAGCAAAAGCGGATGCAAGTTTCTTCATTGGGCGAAACCTCTCTGAAAAGCTAATGGGCAATTGAAATAGGCCCACTTTTCTAGGCTCGCCGGAAGGGCTTGTAAAGGCGCTAAAAGCTAGGTGACGCTTAGCTTTTCTTTATCATGCTGCCCGCCACATAGCGGAAAGTCGTGCCTTGCAGAAGGACCGAGAACAGCACGGTGACATAGGTCATGGTGAGAAGAACGTCTTTTTCAGGACCGGCAGGTAAGGAAAGCGCAAGGGCAATGGAAATGCCGCCGCGCAAGCCGCCCCAGGTTAAAAGCCGGATCGTGCCGCGCTCGAACTTGCTTTTGAAATTCATCAGCATCACCGGCAGCGCAACACTGACATAGCGCCCGATCAAAGTTGCAACAACGGCCACAAGCCCAAGTGCGAGATATGAAATTTTTAGCGAGATCACCATGATCTGCAACCCGATCAGGATAAACAGCACAGCGTTCAAAATTTCGTCGAGTAATTCCCAGAACATATCAAGGTGCCTGCGCGTGCGATCGGAAACGCCGAACATCTGGCCATGATTGCCGATCACAAGACCGGCGGCGACGATGGTGATGGGGGCGGACACATGGATAATTTCAGCAAGCGTATACCCACCGGTTACAAGCGCAAGCGTTAGCAACACTCCGACCTTATAATCATCGAGCTGGCGCAGAAGCCGGTGTGTCAGCCAGCCAAGCGTCATGCCGAGAATGATGCTGCCGGAACCTTCCCATAAGAAAAGCAGCAGGATTTGTTCGGCGGTCAAATTCGGAACGTTTGGATCGGCGATGGTGAGAAGCACGAGGAAAAGCACAACGCCGACGCCATCGTTCAAAAGGCTTTCGGAGGCGATTTTGGTGCGTAATACCGCCGACATCTTTGTTGATTTCAAAATGCCGAGCACAGCGACTGGATCTGTCGGCGATATCAGCGCTCCGAAAAGCAGCGCAAATATGTAAGGCAACGTGAAGCCGATAAGGCCGAGCGCGTACCAGACAAGACTGCCGGTCACAAAAGTGGAAATTACGACGCCGACGGTGGCGAGAATAAGAATAAGCGTCTGCTGCTTCTTCATCTCGCTGAGGTCGATATGCAGCGCACCGGCGAAAAGCAAGAAGGCAAGGATGCCGTGCAGCAAAAGTGCTGGAAAATTAATCTGCGCGAGAAAGATGCTCGCTCCACTGAGGTCGATGACGCCTAATTTGTTCAGCCCGATAGCGCCGAGCGACATCATAAGAGCCAGGGCCATCAGGCCAATGGTGGCTGGAAGCTTAAGGAAGCGGTAGTTGATGTAAGCACCACCCGCGGCGAGCGTCAGCAGCAGG
>DASTLS010000244.1:0-1522 GCA_035714725.1 Alphaproteobacteria bacterium
ACCCTTTGCCATGCGTTCGGCTTCGCTGACGATGGAGGCTACCGGGCGAGAAAATTCAGCACCGCGCGTGTAAGGCACAACGCAGAACGTGCAAAATTTATCGCAGCCCTCCTGAATAGAAAGAAACGCGCTGACACCCGCATCGCTGTGATCTTGCGGCAGCAAATCGAATTTGCTTTCGGCAGGAAACTCAGTGTTGAGAACTATGCCGGCGCCGCGACTGACTTTCGCGATCATTTCCGGCAATTGATGATAGGTCTGCGGGCCGAACACCATATCGACAAACGGCGCACGGCGCTGAATTTCCGGCCCTTCCGCCTGCGCCACACAACCGGCGACGGCGACCATCATGCGCTCGCCCTTCTCTGCCTTCGCTTGCTGATGTTCTTTGATGCGCCCAAGATCGGAGAACAGTTTCTCCGTTGCCTTCTCGCGGATATGGCAGGTGTTGAAGATGACAAGATCGGCATCCGTCATATCTTCGGTAGCGGCATAGCCAAGCGGCGCCACGACATCGGCCATGCGGCCGCTGTCATAGACGTTCATCTGGCAACCCCAGGTTTTGATAAAAAGTTTCTTCGGCATCGGGTAGTCTATGCGCCAATCATTTTTGCGGGCACCGGCAACGCCGGTTTATCTGCGGTCGAAATCCCGCGCCCCGCCAAGGACTGCTCAATGCCATGCGCCACCTGCTGTTGGCAATAGGCGGCCAAAACCTTGCGATCCGGGAAGGCTTTCGGGTCAACCGGCGCATGGAAAACGATATCAACGGTCAGGTGTCCGCGCTTGAAAACTTTCCAGAGATGCGGCGCGAAATCCATATCGCCAACCCATGCATAAAGCATCCGGAACGCGCGGGTGATCGGCATGCCGTCCAGCTCTGCGCAAATGATCGAGACCGGCTGCACTTGGGTATGCGTGCCTTCAACTGTGCTGAAAAAGCTACTCTTGAACGGCAGCGCTGCAAGGCCATCCGACGACGTACCTTCGGGAAACAAAATCAGGCTTTCGCCTTTATCGAGATGCTCGCGCAATTCATTCCGCTGATCGGCAATGCGCGTCGCGCGGCGTTCGATGAAAACCGTCCTCTGCCGTGCACAAAGCATGCCGATGATAGGCCAGCCACGCACTTCCGCTTTTGCCACGAACGATGCCGGGATGACCGAACCCAGAATGGGAACATCGAGATAGGATGTGTGATTGGAGACAAAGAATGTCGGGCGCACCTGCGATATCGCGCCATGCACCCGAATACGGAAACCCATGACAAACAGCACGGTGCGATAAAAACATTGGATGACGTAGATCGTGGATTCAGGCTTAAGCCAGCGATACGTGAACTGCGCTATCCACAAAAGAAACATGAGCAGAAGATACGTGAAAGCACGCGCGGCACCGACCAGGGTCGACCCGAATTCTTCATCTGGATTTTTAACTAAAGCCATGCAGCCGTTGTGGCACAGAAACAGCCAAAGGTCATCCCGCCATTATTCGACCGGCAGGATGATGTCCTTCTTATTGC
>DASTLS010000245.1:0-10860 GCA_035714725.1 Alphaproteobacteria bacterium
CCAGATCATTGTCAGCCGCGATGGCTGGGCATGGCGCTGGGATGGCTACACCGTTACCCCGCAAGCCAAGACCGCGACAGCAGTTCGCCTGCAGCAACGCAATCGCCTCACTGCGATCCAGCAAGAAATTGCGCAAGCCGAAAGCGAAGCGCAGTTGGCCACAAACATTCTGAATGAAGCTTCTGCCGTGTTTGCCCTCCGCCAAAGCGAAGACAAGCAAGCGCGTGAAGCCCTGCAGGCCGCGTTCGCCGCACTCAATGACGCGCGCAACACCTATGCGCAGCAGGAAAAGGAATCCACCGCGATTACCTCGAAGCTCGCGGCGCTGGATGACAGCCTGAAGCAGCTGCATGACGACATGGATCAAGTCAGCGCTCGCACGACTACCCTCGAAGACGAGCGCCGCGCCCTGCCTGATATCGAAGCGCAACGCGCCGATATGGGCGAAAAACGCGCACGCCTTGCCGAACAGCGCAGCCTGCAAAGCCAGCGCCAAAGCGAATGCGACCGTCTGACGCGTGAAGACAATATCTGCGTCACCCGTATCGAGACCGTGACGCAGGATGTCGCCGCATGGCAATCGCGCCTCGGCAACGCCACACAACAGATCAACGAACTGGCCGAACGTATCGCCGGTATCGAAGTGCAGCTAGAACAGCTGCGCGGTCGTCCGGCTGAGCTGGAAAGCGCACATTCCCAATTGCTGACGGAACTGTCGGCAGCAGAAGAAAAGCGCAAGGAAGCCTCCGACCGCTTGATCGAAACCGAACAGCGCCTCAGCGTTATCGAACATCAGTTGAAGTCGGACGAAAACGCCCTCGGCAGCGCGAAGGAAGAACGCGTCCGCGCCGAAGGCAATGTTCAGGCCTCAGGCGAGCAGTTCAATACCCTCCGCGAGCGCATGAGCGAGAAGCTCAACTGCTCGCAGGAAGAGTTGCTTGGTATTGCTGCATTTACCGAAGGCGAAGAAATCGCGCCTGCGCACGAATATGAGCAGACCCTTGCCCGCTATGTTCGCGAGCGCGAGAATATGGGCCCCGTCAATCTGCGCGCCGAAGTTGAGTCCGAGACGATGCAGGGTGAAATCGACAAGCTGCAGAAAGAGAAAGACGATCTCGTTGCAGCGATTGCGAAACTCCGCCAAGGCATTGCTCAACTCAATAAGGAAGCGCGCGAGCGCCTGCAAAATGCCTTCGGCAGCGTGAACGAGCGGTTCCAGAAACTGTTCGGTCGCCTGTTTGGCGGCGGCAAGGCGCATCTCGAACTGATCGATGACGAAGATCCGTTGAACGCCGGTCTTGAGATCTTCGCCAGCCCACCAGGCAAGAAGATGCAGATCCTCTCCCTGCTCTCGGGCGGCGAGCGTACGCTTACGGCTCTGGCGCTGCTGTTCGCGGTGTTCCAGACCAACCCGTCACCGATCTGCGTACTCGACGAAGCCGAGGCTGCGCTCGATGAAAGCAACATCGGCCGCTTCTGCGATCTGGTTGAAGACATCGCGCGCGAAACCGGCACCCGCTTCCTCATCATCACCCATCAACGCCTTACCATGGCGAAGATGGACCGCCTCTACGGCGTGACGATGAGCGAGAAAGGCGTCTCGCAACTCGTGTCGGTCGATCTAGCTGGTGCGGTCGCTATCCGCGACGGCGAGCAGCACACATCGAAGGCCGAAGAAGCGCTCGAAGCCGTTCAGGCGGCCTAAGCCTAACCTTCTGATTTTTCTATGATTTCGACTGCTTTTTGCAGGCGGTTGGGCGTGTTCGGCCAGAGCAATCTGAGGCTCGGATACCACGGGCACTTTTCCATATTCGCGAACCAGTACCAGGTAAGGCCGAGCTCCGACATTAAAACGCTCGTCGGTACGCCAAGCGCACCGGCCACGTGTGATGTCGTGTTGCAGATCGTGATGATGCTGTCGCACGCTGCGACCTGCGCCGCGTACATATCCATATCCTTGAACTGATCGACTTCGTTATCATGGACAATCGCAAGCTTCGGGAAATACTGCTTCGCCTGACGCCACGCATCGGCCGTATCGCCATATTGCAGATCGACGACAAGAATATCTTCGAGCGGTAACGCTTGTAAGATCTCCGGCAAGGGAATGCTGCGACGAACGCCCCAAATGCTCGAGAGTGAAAACCACGAGATGCCGACAACGTGCTTCTTGCCAAAATTCTTATAGCGCTGGCGCAGTAGCGCAGTTTTATCGGGATCTGTGACTAGAAACGATTTCCGGTCGGGAAAGCCCTCGAGCGTCGGGCGCAAGACGCAGGCAAGCCAAAGGCACGGTGCATAACAGTCGAAGTCAGATCCTATGAGCGGCGGGTCTTGGCGCGGTACAACCGTAATTTCGGGGAACGAGCGCTTCATGAGCGGAACGAGCCGGTCCATGCATTCGAACGCAACCTTGGCACCGCGCGCAACAAGCTCGGGTATCAAGCCGCCGAAAAGAATTTCATCGCCAATGCCATGATCACCCCATACCAGAATGCGCTTGCCCTTGGGATCACTGCCATCCCACATCGGCAGCGAGAGCCACGGCAAGTTCTGGCGCTTATCACCGATCGCGCGCCAATAACTTTGGCTCGTTCGAAAATCGGCCCAGCCCTCCGACAATTTGGCATCTGTCAGATAACAAGTCGCGCGATTATAATGCAGCATCAGATTGTTATTCGGCATCGCAGCGATGGCACGGGTATAGAGCTGAATAGCCTCTTCGCGGCCATCGAGATGCTGCAGGGCCGAGGCCAGATTATTCAGCGTTGCTACATTGTTCGGGTCGATCTCAAGCACGCGGCGATAGGCTTTTTGCGCTTCGTCCCAGCGTTGTTCTTTCGCCATATCAAGGCCGCGCTGGTGCATCATCTGCGCCAGTTCTTTTTGCGCGACGCCATCTTTCGGGTCGAGCTTCAGCGATTGCTCGTAGCACTCAAGCGCCTCGTCATTCGCGCTGCGCTGGCGCAAAACACCGGCGAGGTTGTTGTAATAAGCTGAAACCTTGCCGTGAATGCGGATGGCTTTGCGGATGTTCTCTTCCGCCATCAGCAGATCGTTACGCTGCCACGCGGCCACGCCGAGGAGATGCCACGCGTTTGGCTCGTTCGGTTCGACCTTTAAGACTTCGCGATACATCGCTTCCGCTTTGGCGGCATTACCCTGCTGATGCAGGGCCATGGCCTGCTCCATGACGGAGCGGATGGTTTGCTGATTTTGCTTCACACTAAGTGCTTAGAACGCTTCGGCTGGAAAATCCATAACCGGCTTTGAGCCCGCCAAAATAGCGAGATTCAACGCATTCACCTGCGGCAGGATCTTGCTGAAATAGAAGCGCGCGGTCTTAAGCTTGGCGTCATAGAACGCGGCGCGATCACCACCGGCAGCTGCTTTAGGTGCCGCTGCCTTGGCCATCTTGAGCCACATGAAGCCGACCGCCACGAGCGCGAACAGCCGCAGGTAATCGGTTGCCGCCGCACCCGCTTCATCCGGATTACCAAAGCCTTTGGTTGCAACCGTAAGCGTCGAGAGCTGCAGCTTGCCGAACGCACTCATATACATAGGCAGGAACTCGGCGAGTGCGGGATTATCTTTTTCTGCCGCGATGAAATCGGCGACAGGATGGAAGAAGCGGCGCATGAGGCGACCGTAATCTTCCGGCATCTTGCGGCCAACCAGATCGAGCGCCTGAATGCCGTTGGTGCCTTCGTAAATCTGCGCGATACGCGCATCACGCGCATACTGCTCCATGCCGTTTTCGCGGATATAGCCGTGCCCGCCGAAAATCTGCATCCCGAGATTGGCGACATCAGTGCCGCAATCGGTCAGGAACGCCTTGATGATCGGGATCATGAGCGCGACAAAATCGCTCGCCTCTTCGCGAACATTTTCGTCCGTGTGCTTGGCTTCGATATCCAGCTCACGTCCGACCCAATATGCCAAAGCACGGCAACCTTCGGTCAACGCGCGCATGGTCAGCAAATTCTTGCGCACGTCGGGATGCACGACGATGGGATCGGCGGGCTTTTCCGGGAACTTGGCGCCCGTAAGCGCGCGGCCCTGCAAGCGATCTTTCGCGTAGATCACAGCGTTTTGATAGGAGACTTCGGCGAGGCCGAGGCCCTGTAAGCCAACCGCAAGACGCGCTTCGTTCATCATCGTGAACATTGCGCTCATGCCCTTATTCGCCTTGCCGACGAGCCAGCCTTTAGCGTCGTCAAAATTCATGACGCAGGTGGCAGAAGCCTTGATGCCCATTTTGTGTTCGATGCTGCCGCACACAACCTTGTTGCGCTCGCCAACGCCGCCATCGGGCGTAGGCAGGAATTTCGGCACAAGGAAAAGGCTGATGCCCTTCATGCCCGCAGGCGCATCCGGCATGCGCGCGAGGACGAGGTGGAGAATATTTTCTGCCAGATCATGCTCGCCAGCGGAGATGAAAATCTTGGTGCCGGTAATTTTATATGTGCCGTCGCTCTGCGGAACGGCCTTCGTACGAACGAGGCCGAGATCGGTACCGCATTGCGGCTCGGTGAGGCACATCGTGCCGGTCCAGGTGCCATCAACTAGCTTCGGCAGATAAAGTTTTTGTAGCTTTTCGTCGCCGTGAAGTTCAACCGCTTTATACGCGCCATGCGAAAGGCCGGGATACATACCGAATGACAGGTTAGCCGAGCAGACAATTTCATCGATCACGAAATTGAGAAGCACCGGCAGCCCCTGCCCGCCGAATTTCGGATTGCAGGAAAGACCTGTCCAGCCGCTTTCGCGGAACGTCTGATAGGCTTCTTTAAAGCCCTTCGGTGTTGTCACGACACCATTATCGAAATGGCAGCCCTCGGCATCGCCCGACTGGTTGAGCGGAAACAAAACTTCCTCACACACCTGCGCGGCGGCTTCGAGAATGGTATCGAGCGCTTCCGGCGTTGCTTCGGCATAACCGGGCAATTTTGCGAGAGCGCCGACATCGATCACTTCGTTGAGGATGAAGCGGATATCGTCGAGCGGAGCTTTAAATGAAGGCATGAGTTACTCCTAATTCCGCAGCGGCTTGCCGGTGCCAAGCATATGCGCGATGCGCGCGATGCTTTCCGGCGTGTGAACGAGTTTGATAAATTCGCGACGCTCGAGAGCCAGTATTTGCTCTTCAGTTGTCACGGTTGTCAGATCATGCTCACCGCCACAGAGAACGGCTGCGAGAGCCTTCGAGACCGTCACGTCGTGCGGCAAAGCCTTGCCGAGCAGTTTGAAACCTTCAACCGCAAGACCGAGCGCAGCGCGACCCGTTGGGCCCGGAAGATTGAGTTCCAGCGGTTTCGGCGGCTGATAATCTTTGGCGAGGTCAAGCACGCGTTGTTTCGCGTCATACAGCAACCGGTCACGGTTCATGGTGATGCCATCGCTATGACGCAGATACATGAGATCTTGCGCATCGAACGCAGATTTTGCGACCTTGGCGACGCTGACCGTCTCAAACACATGACTGACTGGCGGGATTGGGCCGCCAAAGCGCTTCTTTGCTGCGAACGCGCGACCAAGCATCTGGGCACAACCACCCCAACCGGGGATGAGACCAACGCCAACTTCAACAAGGCCAATATAGGTTTCGGCGTGCGCTTGAACTGCGGAGCAATGCAGCGTGATCTCACAACCACCGCCGAGCGCCATGCCAGCCGGTGCCGCGACAGATGGGAACGGTGCGAAGCGAAGCGCGTGATAGGCATCCTGCCCCTGCTTCACCAGATTTTCGATCGCTGGCCACATGGCGATATTGATTGCGAACAGCGCAAGACCGAGATTTGCACCAACCGAGAAATTCTCACTCTCATTATGAACGACGAGGCCTTTCCACTGGCCTTTGCTGTTGGTGATGGTCTCAACTGCTTTCGAGACCATGCCGAGCGTGTCGGGGTCGATGGCGTTCATCTTACTCGTGAATTCGAGACACAGAATGCCATCGCCAATATCCCAGAGGCTGGCAGAACCGTTCTTCGTAACAGGCTTCGAACCACGTTTGATATCGGAGAGCAGCAGCACGCCTTGCGGACGCTGCACAACCTTATATTCACCGGCCGTCGTCAGATATTCGAGCTTGCCGTTTTCAACGCGATAGAAGGATTTACCTGCCGCTTTTTGCAATAGGTCAGGAACCACCTTGCCATCAGCCTTGAGGCGTTCGGCAAACCAGCCGGCGCCGAGCTTATCGATCAGCTCAAACGGACCGAATTTCCAGTTGAAGCCTAATTGCATCGCACGATCGACGGAGAGAATGTCATCGGCAATCTGCGGCACGAGAGCGGCGGCATATGCAAGCGCAGCAGACAGAACAGCCCATGTGAATTTGCTGATTTTGTCCTGACCTTCGCAAAGCGCGCGGAGATTTTTGCCAGCCGCCTCGACCGTGGGCAATTTCACCTTGTTCGAGACATGATAATTGCCGGTCTTGAGGTCGATGCTTTCCTTGACCTTGCCGGTTTCGTTCTTGATCAGGCGATAGAAGCCGCCTTTGCCTTTGCGACCGGTATAACCATCCGCGATCATTTTGTTGATCAACGGCTGCTCCTTATTGATGACGCGATAGGTATCATCCGGCGGCAGCGTGGCGAGGAAGCTCTTCGCAATGAGCGGCATGAGGTCGATGCCGATGAGATCGAGCAGACCGAAAATGCCTGTCTTCGGCATGCCGACCGGCTTACTGAATACGGCATCGGCTTCTTCAACCGTGATACCCATATCGATAGCGACATTGACGGCATTCTGAAGGAAGAACACGCCAAGACGATTGGCAATAAAGCCGGGCGTATCTTTGCAATTCACAACACCCTTGCCGAGATTGCGATCACCAAAGTCGCGGATGACTTCAATCGCATCCGGACGTGTCTTTGGGCCCGTGACGAGTTCCAGCAAGCGCATATAGCGCGGCGGATTGAAGAAGTGCGTGATGAGGAAGTCGCGCGCGAATTGCTCCGACTGGCCGCCGATCAAAACATTCAGCGGAATGGTCGAAGTGTTCGATGAAACGATGGAGCCAGCTTTGCGCTTGGCATCGACCTTCTTATAAAGGTCGCTCTTGATCTGTGGATTCTCGAGAACAGCTTCGATAATCCAATCGACATCCTTCAGCTTGTCGAGGTCGTCTTCCAGATTACCTGCGGTTACCAGCTTCGCGTTACGCGAATGCATGAACGGCGCCGGGTCCATTTTCTGCAATTTCTCAATCGCGCCTTTGGCGAGCGCGTTTCGATCAGATGCATCTTTCGGTACGATGTCGAGCAGCAGGACGGGGATGCCGGCATTCGTGACATGAGCCGCGATTTGCGCGCCCATGACGCCGGAGCCGATGACGGCGACTTTCTGAATTGCTGACATTAGCTCACTGCCTCAAGAATTGTTGCGATACCCTGCCCGCCGCCGATGCATTGCGTGGCGAGTGCGTATTTTTTACCTTCGCGTTTCAGCAGCGACGCCGCCTTGCCGACGATGCGTGCACCCGTGGCGCCAAGCGGATGGCCCAGCGCGATCGCACCACCATCGAGATTGACCTTATTGATGTCGATACCCAGTTCGCTGATGCAAGCAAGGGCCTGGCTGGCGAATGCTTCATTCAGTTCGATGATATCGATATCGCCGATGCTGAGGCCCGCACGCTTCAGCGCTTTCTGCGTCGCGACAACGGGACCGATACCCATAACTTCCGGCGCACATCCAGCAACGGCAACAGATTTCACGCGGGCGAGAATTGGAAGCTTGTGATTGCGGGCATATTCTTCGGTCGTGACGAGTACAGCTGAAGCACCATCCGTCAGCGGCGAAGATGTGCCGGCAGTGACAGAGCCTTTTTCAGTGAAAGCAGGTTTCAGTTCGGAAAGTTTTTCAGCCGTCGTGCCAGCGCGGATGCAACCGTCTTTATCGACGATACCGGCGGGCGTAGAAATCGGGACAATCTCATCCTTCAGCTTGCCTTGCGTTTGCGCAGCCGCCGCTTTGGTCTGCGAGATGACGGCAAAGGTTTCCTGCTGGCGGCGGGTGATGCCGTATTTATGCGCGACATTCTCAGCCGTCATGCCCATGCTGATATAGGCTTGCGGATACTGGTCGGCGAGCAGCGGGTTCGGCATTGGGTTGTAACCCATCATCGGCACACGCGACATGGATTCAAGACCGGCGCAGATGAACACTTCCCCTGCGCCCATCTGGATGGCGCCGGCGGCATCATGAATGCTTTGCATGGAGGAGCCGCAGAAGCGGTTGATCGTCACGGCACCCGTCGATAAAGGAAGCTTCGCAATAAAGGCAATCAAGCGGGCGACATTCAGTCCCTGCTCACCCTCCGGGAACGCGCAGCCGAGTTTCAAATCTTCGATATCGTCGGGATTTAGCTTCGTGCGCTCAACAAGAGCTTTCACAACGGCGCCCGCATAATCGTCGCCGCGCACCTTGGCCAGCTCGCCTTTGGAGGCGAAGCAGAAAGGCGAACGCACATAGCCGGCGATGACGACTGGTTTCATGGCATTCTCCGAGGCGAAAAATTGAGAAAATTGGTGCTGAATAAAAGGCAGGGCGGGTCTGATCGCCCTTTCAGAATATTCGGCCACCAGTAATAAACAAAGGGTTAAAAAGTTCGATATTACCGATGCTTAGACTGCACTGCGAAAGCCGACTTCAATCTGTTATGTGGTGCTTTAAAAGCTCTGCATCAAGTCGGCCCATGAGCCAAAGCGCGAGCATATGGAAATCACCGCGTAACGACCAAAGCGGATGAATGAAGGTGGCCGGACGGTTCTTCTCCACAAAGATATGAGCCATCCATGCGAAGCCATAGCCAATCATAAGCGCTAGAAACAGCCACCCAAGGCTAAGGCTAACAACGGCTTTGATGAAACAGAGTATGCCGATCAACGTGCCGATGACATGCAAGGTCCGGGTTTGGCGCAGACGGTGTTCGCCAAGATAAACCGGCCAAAACTCGGCATAACTGGTGATTGGAGCCTGTTTTTCGGTCATTTGGACCTGAAATACTGGTTATTCGTGCTTTCTCTATGCTATATCATAAAGCATTGAATAACAGGTGAACACGCAAGGCTAAGTCTATGAAAAGGTACAAAGTTGCCGTTGTAGGTGCCACAGGCGCCGTCGGTCGTGAAATGCTCAAAACCGTCTCGGAACGCGAATTTCCCGTGTCCGATGTCATCGCGCTCGCATCCAGCAATTCAGCCGGCAGCGAAGTCAGCTTTGGCGAGGACGATGTCCTGACCGTGCAAGATCTCGCCACGTTCGATTTTAAGGGCGTAGATATCTGCCTCTCTTCCCCCGGTGCCAAGATTTCCGCCGAGTTTGCACCGCGCGCAGGCAAAGCCGGTTGCGTCGTCATCGACAACACCTCGCACTTCCGCATGGACCCGGACGTTCCGCTGGTCGTGCCGGAAGTGAATGCCTCGGCCCTCGCCGGCTACAGCAAGCGCAACATCATCGCGAACCCGAATTGCTCGACGATCCAGATGGTCGTAGCGCTGAAGCCGCTGCATGACGTCGCGAAGATCAAGCGTGTCGTCGTCTCGACGTATCAATCCGTCTCCGGCGGTGGCCGCGAAGCGATGGATGAGCTGTTCACGCAAACCCGCGCAGTTTTCGTCAACGATCAGCTGAAGAAAGAAGTCTTCCGCAAGCAGATCGCGTTCAACGTTATTCCGCAGATCGACATCTTCATGGAAGACGGCACGACCAAAGAAGAATGGAAGATGGCCGCGGAGACCAAGAAGATCCTCGATCCGAAGATCAAGGTCACGGCGACGTGCGTACGCGTGCCGGTTTTCATCGGCCATTCCGAAGCCGTGAATATCGAGTTCGAAAATCCGATCTCGGCATCCGAAGCTCGCGCCATTTTGAAGAAAGCGCCGGGCGTCACGGTTATCGATCATCAACATGAAGAAGGTTTCGTCACGCCGGTCGAATGCGCCGGTGAAGATGCGACGTTCGTCAGCCGCATCCGTGAAGACGGCACGGTTGAGAATGGCCTTAATATGTGGGTCGTCTCCGATAATCTGCGTAAGGGTGCGGCTCTCAATGCCGTCCAGATCGCGGAAACCCTCGCGAAGGATTACCTCAAGTGATCAAAATCGGTATCCTCGGTTACGGCGGACGTATGGGCCAAGCAATTGCGCAAGCGATTGCCGAGAACGGCACCTGCAAGGTGGTCGGCGGCGCGGATAAGCATATCAAGCCGGAACTCGCAAAGGCCGAAGGTATTCTCGTCTCGTCGAACATCGATGAAGTCGTTGCTATCAGCGATGTCGTGATCGATTTCACATTGGCCGATGCCGTAAGCATCAATGTCCAATCCGCCGTGAAGCACAAAAAGGCCTATGTTTGTGGCGTTACCGGCATTAGTGCTGAACAAATTGAAGCGCTGAAACAGGCATCAAAAACAATCCCCGTCCTCTATACCGCCAACATGTCGCTTTCGCTCGCTGCGATGAAGCAAATCGTAAAACTGGCGACGAAGCTGCTCGGCAATTACGATTACGATATCGCGATCCTCGATGAGCATCATCGTATGAAGAAAGATGCGCCCTCCGGCACTGCTAAAGCGCTGGGCGATGCCGTGACGGAAACCAATGGCGGCAAGAAACAGCCTACCTATTCCGCCACACGTGCCGGCTATATCGTCGGTAATCATGAAGTCGCTTTTGTCGGCAACGGCGAAGTTATCCGTCTGCATCACAGCGTCACAGACCGCGGCGTATTTGCGCGCGGCGCAGTTCAAGCCGCACTTTGGCTCTCAGGCCAGAAGCCAGGCTTCTACAATATGGATGACGTTCTAAAGATCTAAGCGCGCTTCAAGGCTGCGTCGGCTGGCATGAT
>DASTLS010000246.1:0-16088 GCA_035714725.1 Alphaproteobacteria bacterium
ACATATTTGATATCGCCCATGTTTGGATTGTCGCGATAACTGACTTGATGCGCGTAAGACAGTTGCGGCCAGAATTTTCCTGTTACCGGATCGCGATGCCAGCGCTGCTCACGGATGGTTTTCGGCCATTTCTGATTGAGCAGATAAAACTCGTCATTTTTGACTTCGTTAAACTGAGCGTTCCAGACGGATGTCAGTTCCTTAGGCAGCTTTACGCCGTCGATAGCCTCGCGCAGGCCGGGAAAGGCGGGCAGGGCGCCATAATCATAGGCGGGTGGGATAGAGGCCGTGCGGGCCTCGACATGATGGCGGACAGCCTCACCGAGGCGATGAAAGACCTCCGGCACGGACATGGCTGCCAGGCGGTGACGATACCAAATGGTCTTCCTGTACAGCGGAGTCATGCGGCCTTTTAAGTGGGGTGGCGAAGAGATTGTCATATGCGGCCAAGAGCTTAGGCGCTTCGTGCGGCCATGCCAATTCCCTTTCGACCCGTTCCCTTCCAAATGCGCCCATGCGGGCGCGCAGCTCTGGATTGTTCAATAGATGCAGTATTTTTCCGGCCATATCCTGTGGATTGTTTGCCTGTGCATAAAGTGAGGCTTCGCCGGCAGACACTCGACCCTCGGTCACATCGAACTGCACGATGGGTTTGCCGAGAGCCATATATTCCATGATTTTGTTCATGGTGGATTTGTCGTTCATGGCGTTCACTTCGTCCGGATTCACGCAGACATCGGCGGTATTGAGGATATGCAGCATGGTTTCGTCATCGGCGTGGCCAGTGAAATTTATAAACTCATCCAGTCCTGCAACCTTTACGAGATTTTTATAGTGAGAGAGCGAAGGGCCAGCGCCGATCAGCGTGAAGTGAATATCGGTGCGCTTGAGGTCAAAGACGATATACCGTGCCGCCTCGATCAGATACTGAATGCCTTCCTGCTGACCCATGACGCCGAGATAGCCGACAAGGAACTGCTTGCCATGTTTGAGCGCCAGCACCGGCGGCAGGGTTTTGATCCGTTTGAGATCAGGCCCTGAGCGCACGACGAACGTTTCAGATGCTTTCTTGTTGCCGCGCTGCTGAGCTATCTGGCGATAGCTATTGTTGGTCGAAATAACGATATCGGCGGTGAGGAAGGTCAGCCGCTCGCACAAAAGCATAATTTTATAGAAAATATCCCGGCGACCGAATTTAGCCTCGTAAAGTTCCGGATTGATATCGTGATGATCGAAGACAAATTTCTTGCCGAAGAGCTTAAAAAACCCGCCGATGAGAAAGATCGTATCCGGCGGATTACAGGCATGGATCGCATCAAAGCCGCGTTGCCATAAAACTTTGCAGGCGAGCCAGAATTCCCAAAATAGGGAAAGCGAATATTCGATGGCATAGCCGGCAGCGCCCTTTGCCTCGAGCGGCAAGGGATGTCGATATATATGAATACCGTCGCTGACTTCAAAGCGCTTGGTATATCCGCGGCCCACCGGGCATATCACCGAAACGTCGTAACCATTTTGTTGAAGCGTCGTCGCTTCCTGCCAGACGCGCCGGTCGAACGGCACCGGCAGGTTTTGGACAATGATGAGGACGCGCCGCTTACCAGCAGATGCCGTCATAATTCGCATGCTTCTGCTCAATGGATTTAACGCGGACGAAATCAATTACGTGCTGTTCGGGTCGTACCCACTCAGCGATTTGGGCGAATTCGGGGTCATTGTTGCCGATGACGATGATGTCGGCATGTGCCAGTACGTCATCGATGCGCTCGCACATCAGCCGCTCGATATGCGGCACAACCTTCATGATGTAGTCGCGGTTGGCGCCCATGAGTTTGGCGAGATTTACGTTCCTGTCATAAAGCCGCAGATCGCAACCTTTGCCGATGAGTGCCTCGATCACATCCACCATCGGGCTGCAACGCAGATCATCCGTGCCGGCTTTGAAGCTGAAGCCGAGGATGCCAATTTTCTTTTTGCCGGACGCCAAGACCATCTCAAGCCCTTGCTCGATCTGCGAGCGGTTGGAGGGCATAAGCGTGCTCAACATCGGCAAATCGACATTGAGCTCGCGTGCCTTGGCCGTGAGCGCCCGGAGGTCTTTCGGCAGGCATGAGCCGCCGAAGGCAAAGCCGGGTTTGAGGTAGGCGGGTGAAATATTCAGTTTGCCGTCCTGCGCAAAGATATCCATCACCTGATGACTGTCGATGCCTTCGGCCTTGCAGAAACGGCCGATTTCGTTAGCGAAAGCGACTTTCGTCGCGTGCCATGCATTATCCGCATATTTGATCATCTCGGCGATATTGATCGGGCAGCGAATAACCATGCCCGGAAGCGGGCTGTAGATTTCCTGAACCATATCGCCTGAGCGTTCGTCATTCGCGCCGATAACTGTACGCGAAGGCGTCTTGAAATCATGAATCGCGCTGCCTTCACGCAAGAATTCAGGATTGGTGCAGATGCCGAAATCTTTTCCGGCTTTCCAGCCGGTTGTTTGTTCCAGAATGGGGATAACAACTTCATGCATAGTGCCGGGCAGGGCAGTCGAGCGGATGGCCACGGTATGAAAGCTGTTCTTCTTGACCATCGCGTGGCCGATGTCGCGGCTGACATTTGCGAGATAGCTGTAATCGAGGCCGCCATTTGGCTTGCTCGGCGTGCCTACGCAGACGAAAGAGATGTCGCTTTTCAGGATCGCGTCTTCGGTATTGGGCGTCGCGCTCAGAGACCCGTTGCCGGTCGTGCGTTCAATAAGATCGGCAATACCGGTTTCGATGATCGGGCTACGGCCAGCATTGATCATCTCAACTTTCAGCGTATGAGCATCCACGCCAATGACGGAATGGCCCCAATCCGCAAGACATGCGGCGGAGACTGAGCCGACATAGCCAAGTCCGAAAACACTTATTCTCATGTAACGTCGCGGGGGCGGACGACATCATTCGTCCTGAAGGTGGGGGCCCATCGTTAGCATACGTGGCTATGCGATTTCAATAAGCGGCACGAGCTCCGAAGCGCTTGCGCCAGTTAATCGCCGGTTTTTCAATGAGATAATGCGAGATCGTCGCGAGGCCAAATGATGCTGCGAGATAGATAATGATATCTCTTGGGCCATGCAGGACGTCACCATTGGTATGATGCAACGTGTTCATCACGACCAGTACGCCGTAATGAAACAGATAGAGCGAATAAGAAATGTGGCCGACGAAGAGAAACGGTTTTGTCGAGATAATATCGCGCGGCCAGATCCAATTCCCGTACAGCACATTCAGCACGATGATCGCGACACAGATTGATTGGACCGTGAAGCGCGCGGTCGTGCGAAATGTTTCATCGCGCACGCAAAGAGTGATCAGCAGAACAATTGTTGCGACGAAGAAGGCATAAGGATTAATGGCACGCTGCACTTTGTTTTGTGCATAGCGCATCATAAGCGCCGTGATTGCCCCGAAGAGAATGCAGTCGCAGATCGTATCTGTGCCGAACAATCTGTTCTCGTTCGGCAATCCGCAGACGGCTAAATCTAGCCGACCGCATGTGAGTGCGAGATAACTGCGCCATAGAAGAACGACGATCATTATCCCGAAAAGCCACGGCATCAGCGTTGGTAGCTTCTTACGGAACGCCAGCATGACGAGCGGGAAAAGAATGTAATAATGCTCTTCCACCGCGAGAGACCAAAGGATTGGCATCGGATTGTGCGGCGGATAGCCGATGAATAACTGATAGTAGTTCGCGTAATAGAAGAGTCCGCTCGCGATATGTTGGAGGGTGATGTTCGCGCCGAGCGGTATCAGCGCCGCGCACATGACTGCGATGTAGAGAAACAGCGTCGGCATCAGGCGGAACAGCCGGCGCAGATAGAATTGCTTGATATCGAAGCCGCCGCTGCTCTCGATTTCCTCGATCATCTGACGCGTCAGCAAAAACCCGCTGATGACGAAGAAGATCAGAACCCCAAGTCCGCCGGGCATGAGCTGCAATCCGGCATGCGACAGCACGACCATGGCAATTGCAATGGCGCGGAAACCGTCAAGAGCGGGGATATACTTTGCAGACATGGGAACGGGTAGGCGAGGACGGACTTAAAAAGCCTTACGGCATCGCCGCGACGATAGCGCTCACAGCCTGTGACTGCGAATTCGAGGTGCGATCGAGGAGGATACTCTCAGGTGTCGCGTCAGGCCCATAAAGTTCCTGGTCGTAGGTTTCGCGCGGAGAGATCACAGAGCCTTCCAGCGAGACGCCGACGAACAAGCCTTCCGAACGGGCGAAGGCGTACATATCGGCCTTGAGATCCATGCCGGTTGCAGCATTCGCGCCGCGGCCGAGTTCGCCGATAGCAAGACCTGCGTCAGCGCCCAAGGTTGCCTGACGGTTCATGATCGCCTTCACGCCTTTGTCGCTCATGACGGTGATGATGAGTTCGGATGTCTGGCCGCCGAATTGAAGGCCCCAGCTGATACCGCCGAGCGTATAGAAACCGGGCTGGCTCCATTTGCCGTCTTCGCCACGGACCAGCATGACGGCATTGCCGCCGCGTCCGCCGAAGAAGAAGGCTGCACGAATGAGATTGGGAACGATGATGACGGCTTTCGCACGCGTCATGAGATCGACGAGCGTCGGGTATTGGTTATCGCCCATCATGCTCTGGAACGAGTCACGCGATTCATTGATGATTTGTTCCGGCTCGCTGCCGATTTGGCTATTGGTGCGGCAACTGGCGAGCGCCAGCACGGCAACCATTACAAGCAGAAGTTGACTACGAATCGTACGCATATCCCGTTCCTCAGGCCTCAGGGCATAGCTGATGCCAGCTCAAAATGTCAACTTGAGGGCGAAAAAGGGCTTTAAGCAGCCTTAATATCACGGATTTTGCGACGTACGTCGAGCTGCTCGAGGTAAGGCGCGTGCTTTCCTACATAGAGGAATTTACGGGCAACGAAGTCTTCCCATTTCATGACGACCATGAAGCCGCCGAGCATGCCGAACATGACGATAGCAACGACCAGATATTTTGCGGCAGAGCCGATTACATCACCTAGTGTCAGGGCGACGATGGCGGATGATCCAATGATAATGGCGTAGATGGAAAAGCTGATTGCGGTAACGGCAAGTCTCTTCAAGCTAAGAGCGTTCAGGCGGATCATATTTCACTCGTTCAAATAAAGCCCCGGTATGGGGTGTGTTATACACTATTTTCGCGAAACTAAAAAAGCTGTTCGATTTATGGTTAACGACTGTGGCTATTGAATGGCAAGAACGACGCCTAAGACCGTGATTTCAACGATCTGCTGCAAGGTACCGAGCAGGGGGCCGTTATAGCCGCGAAGGTGGTTGGCGCCGATAAGGGCGACGATCAGGCCGCTGATAGTGCCGGCCAACAGGGCTGGGGCCATATCTTCACCCAGCACGGCAAAGGCGATAACAGCCCCTAGGCCAAGGGCTATAGCCACATGAGTGGCGGGCGGCTGAATAAAGTGATCGGCAACAGGGTCGCCTTCGAGTGGACGCAGCCAAGCTGTCGCCACAACCATAAGTGCGCGCGACCAACTGCAGGCGACGATGAGTGCCTGAAATACGACCGAGTTATCGGCAAGGCTGGCAATCGCACCGATCTTCATAATGATGATCAGGATAATGCCGAGCGTGCCGTAACGGACCGAACGTTCTTCTTTCAGCCAGCCGATTTTTTGTTCTTTATCCAGCTCGCGCCCATATTGGTTCACAAGGCTGGCAAATTCTTCTTCATGCAATGCGCGCGTAACCCACAGCATGCCGATAACAGCGAAGGTCGAGGTGATGATGCCGGGCATGCGCATCTGCGTCATGATCCAGTCGATGCTCGCGCCGAACATGCCGATGGCGGCACCGATCAGCGGAAACCATGCCATCGCCTTGCGGATGAGGCGCGGCTTCGGCTCTTCTTTTAAAGACAGGTTGAAGCGCGTCAGATAATTGACGGCGATCGAAATCTCCGCCCACATATTTTCCGGTGACGGCGGTTTTATAGTGAGAGGTGGGGGCGCGGGAGGGGTGTTTTGACTATCGTCACTCATGCGGGTGTTATAGGCTGGATGCCCCTGAACAAGCAATTGAGGATTCATGCAGTTTGTTATCATTGCGCGTGATGGCGTTGGGCCTGATGTTTTGGCCCGCCGGGTAGCATCGCGCGAGGCTCATTTGGCCAATATGAGCCGTCTTAAAACCAATAAAAACTTTATCATCGGTGGGCCTACACTGAACGATAAGGGCGACATGAACGGCTCGGTTATTATTGTCGAATTTTCCGAACGCGAAGCCCTTGATTCATGGTTGGCTAACGACCCATATGTTACAAATAAGGTTTGGGAGACCGTAGAGGTCTTGCCTTATCGCGTCGCCAAAGTGGACTAGCAGGAGCACCGATGTCATCGACCCAGCAAACTGACGATCTTTTCTTCAAGCAGACCGACATGGATAAAGCCGCGGTCGAGCGCACTGTGAATGATGCTCTCGCAGGGTCCGATGATGGCGAGCTGTTTTTAGAATACAACCAATCCGAAAGTTTGGTCTGGGATGACGGCAAGCTGAAAAGTGCCGCGTTCGACACGACGCAGGGCTTTGGCTTGCGCGCTGTCTCCGGCGAAACAACAGGCTATGCTCACGCGGTCAATCTGGATGAGAAGGCCATCAAGCGTGCGGCGGAAACCGTAGGTGCTGTGAAGGGCGGACATTCGGGAAGCATGGCTGTCGCGCCGCAGGGTACAAACCAACATCTCTATGATGACAAAAATCCGCTGCAGGGCAAAAGCTTCGAAGACAAAATTCGCCTGCTGCAGGAAATCGACGAATATATCCGCACGAAAGATAAGCGCGTGCATCAGGTCAGTGTTTCGCTCGCTGCAAATTGGCAGGCGGTGCAGATCATCCGCGCGGGTGGCTGGAGCGCATCGGACATTCGTCCGCTTGTCCGACTTTATGTTTCGGCAGTCACACGCGATGGCGAGCGCATCGAGGCGGGCTCAAAGGGTGCCGGCGGTCGCGATGAATATGCGCGCTGGTTCGATCCGAAAGAATGGAAACAGATTGCCGATGAAGCGCTACGCAAGGCGCTGGTGAATTTGGAAGCCGTCGATGCTCCTGCCGGTGAAATGCCGGTCGTGCTTGGCCCGGGTTATCCCGGCGTATTGCTGCATGAGGCAATCGGCCATGGCCTCGAAGGCGATTTCAATCGTAAGCAGACATCGGCCTTCACCCATCTTATGGGCCAGCAGATCGCAGCGAAGGGCGTGACCATTGTCGATGACGGCACGATTGATCGTCGCCGCGGCTCGATCACAATTGACGATGAAGGCACGCCGACGCAATGCACGACGCTGATCGAAGATGGCAAGCTGGTCGGCTATATGCAGGACCGCATGAATGCCCGCCTCATGGGTGTGAAGGCAACCGGCAATGGCCGCCGCGAAAGCTTTGCGCATCAACCTTATCCGCGCATGACAAATACGATCATGCGTTCGGGCAACATGACGCCGGAAGAAATCATCGCGTCGGTGAAGAAGGGTATCTATGCCGTCGATTTCGGCGGCGGGCAGGTGGATATCACCTCCGGCAAGTTCGTCTTCAGTGCGAGCGAAGCTTATGAAATTGAAAACGGCAAAATCGGTCGCCCGGTTAAAGGCGCATCACTCGTTGGCTCAGGTTTCGAAGCGCTCAAGCGCATCAGCATGATCGGCAACGATACGATGATGGATAGCGGCGTCGGCACCTGCGGCAAAAACGGGCAAGGCGTGCCTGTCGGTGTTGGCCAGCCGACAATGCGGCTTGAGCAAATGACGGTCGGCGGTCGCGGGGCTTAAAGCCTGCAATCTTTAAAGAGATTGTTGATGTCGAAATTCGGTTGCTGGAATTGCAGCAGCATTTCGTCGGCGCGGTTACGGCCATTGCCGACAACTTCGATCAGCGGCTCGAGATAACGTTCATCACCCGGCGCGCGACGGCGCAGGCCTTCGCGGCTGATGGCGAGTGCATCCTTCGCAACATCCAAAACAGTGCGACCATGAATCTTGGCGCGTAATCCGAGACGCGGCACATCATTATGCAGATGCACGCGTTCGCTTTCAGTCCATTCCTTCACGAGTTCATGCGCAGCGTCGAGCGCGGCGCTGTCGTAAAGCAAGCCGGTCCAGAAAGCAGGCAGCGCCATGAGGATGCGTTGGCAGCTCATATCCGCGCCGCGCATCTCGATGATTTTCTTGAGGCGTACGTCGGGAAATAATGTCGTGAGATGATTGGCCCAATCATCGAGCGTCGGGACTTCGCCAGGCAAAGCAGGGAGCTTGCCTTGCATAAAATCGCGGAAGCTCTGGCCTGAGCAGTCGATGTATCTGCCGTTGCGATAGACAAAATACATTGGCACATCGAGCGCGTAATCGGTGTATCGCTCATAACTAAAGCCGTCTTCGAAGACGAAAGGCAGATAACCGCTGCGGTCTGGGTCGGTATCGGTCCAAACATTCATACGGTAGCTGTTGTATCCGTTGGGCTTGCCTTCCTTGAATGGCGATGAGGCAAACAGCGATGTTGCAATCGGCTGCAATGCAAGACCAGCGCGGAATTTCTTGATCATGTCCGCTTCATCCGCGAAATCGAGATTTACCTGCACGGTGCAGGTGCGCAGCATCATGTCCTGCCCAAGAGTGCCGCGCTTCAACATGTAAGGGCCCATGATGCGGTAGCGGCCCTTCGGCACCCACTTGATGTCTTCGCGCTTTGCGGTCGGATGAAAACCGATGCCGAGAAAACCGATGCCGAGCTTCTCGCCGATCTGATGCACTTCCTTGAAATGCAGATCGTCTTCAGCAGCAACTTCGGTAAGTGTCTTTAGTGGCGCGCCGGCGAGTTCTAATTGTGCGCCGGGCTCAAACGAAATGGCCGACTTGCCGCGCGTGAGGCCAATGATGGTCTCGCCTTCCATCACGGGTTCCCATTTGAACTCGCTTTGCATCGCGCGCAGAAAATCGCGCATGCCGTTCGGCTCTTCATAGCTGACGGGTTTTAGTGTTGAGAGGCGGAATGGAAATTTTTCATGTTCGCAACCGATCAGCCAATCGGACTTCGGCTTTCCGGCTTTTGCGAAATACTCAACAAGCTGCCGCTTCTCTGTAATCGGCTCCTTGGAGTCACTCAACAAGACAGACATGCATAAACCGGTTCAGTGGCGGGAAAGCGTATGTGGGCGGAAATAGTCCCGGCGTCAAGAGCGGGTCCAATCGCCCTGTATGGCTTGCCAGCAGCTAAGCGCTGCAATGGCGGCAGTATCGGCACGTAATATTCGTGGCCCAAGGCGGATAAAAATCCCATTGGAGATTTTTCTAAGCTTTTCTAACTCATCCGCAGCGAAACCACCTTCCGGACCCGTAACGATTGTCACGGCAGATACCGTTTTTAGGGAGTGGGATTGAAACGCATCGCGCACGGCCGTCGCCTCACCAACTTCAGCGCAGACGACAAGTTGTTGTCCGGCAGGGAAGGATGCTGCGAGATCATTGAGTGTGATTGGTTTCTCAATGCGCGGAACAGAAAGCCGATCGGATTGTTCTGCCGCTTCTGTTGCGATTGATGTGCAGCGTTCGATATTCACATCACGGATTTGCGTGCGGGAGGTGAGCAGGGGGCGGATAGAGGAGACGCCAAGCTCAGTTGCCTTCTCAATCATATATTCGAAATGCGCTTTCTTGATCGGCGCGCAGCAGAGCTGGATATCCGGTTGAGGGGATTGGGGCCTTGTCTGCTGCTGGATGTGGATAACTGTCTCGCGCTTACCGAGGGTGCCAATGGAGCCGGCCCATTCGCCATCCTGACCGTTAAACAGCCGGATCGTCTCGCCGGGCTTAAGGCGGATCACATGCTGGAGGTAATGGGCTTGATCACCGCTAATGGTTAACGCCTGCCCTGCCCCTAGCTGGGCATTAACGAATAGCCGCTGTGTGTGGCGAAGGTCCATAAAGCCCTGCAATTATTAATACGTATTGCGTTTCGAGCCGCTGTCTTAGTAGCATCCGCGCCTTATTACAAATTCATATTGAGATATAGATATGCCGGTACCAGAAACCCTTACCAAAGCGCCGTTTTTTAAGAAGCCTGAGAACCAGCATTATCCTGCATTATTGGCAAAGATAGGCATTACAAACGCTACGGCCCTAGGTAGAGCGCTCTTCAAGTGGCGCGAAGACTTGGAGCGTCAATGTGAAGGCTATAAAGCCTCTCTTTCCATCGCTTCTCCTATATCTGAAGTCACGTTTATAAGTTCAGTAACCAAGCTACTTTCGGGTGCATTGCAATACGGTCCCTATATCGAAGGCTTGCTTAAGGGCTTTTTGAGTGCGTTGGATGGGCCCGAAACTCCCGCGCCTTTGGCTAGCTCACCGACCGTTCCGCCTGGCGTTGGAACCGGTCCGTAAAACCCTTCAAAATCTCAAACAAATGCTTGACGGAAGGGTTAAAAACCCATAAAAAGCGCGTGCCTTTTCGGAGTCGGTGGTAGGTGAACAGCCTAAACGCGGGTCCGGATATAGCAAAAGTTACATAGCCTGTGATGATGAAACGGCTGGAAGTGCAGCGTAAGTTGCAAACCCAAGCAGAGTCCTCCGGTGTTAAGTAATAACTCCCACGCGGAGCGCACGAGTTCGCGCCCCGATGTGGTTTTTGTATTTTGTGCCGAATCAGTTCGACCACGAATGGAGCAGGAATGCCTACGATTAACCAGCTGATCCGCAAGAAGCGTCAACCGCTGAAGTCGCGTGATAAAGTTCCGGCGTTGCAAGAGAGCCCGCAGAAGCGCGGCGTCTGCACCCGCGTCTATACGACGACCCCGAAGAAGCCGAACTCGGCGCTTCGTAAGGTTGCGCGCGTTCGTTTGACCAATGGTCACGAAGTTATCAGCTACATCCCCGGCGAAGGCCACAACCTTCAAGAACACAGCGTCGTGATGATCCGCGGCGGTCGTGTGAAGGATTTGCCAGGCGTTCGTTATCACATCATCCGCGGCACGCTCGATACGCAGGGCGTGAAAGACCGCAAGAAGCGCCGTTCGCTCTACGGCGCCAAGCGTCCGAAGTAAGTAAGAGGAAAATCACATGGCACGTCGTCGTCGCGCAGACAAACGAGAAGTTCTTCCCGATCCGAAGTTCGGAGACATCCTCGTCACCAAATTCATGAACGTCCTGATGTATCAGGGCAAGAAGTCGGCTGCCGAACACATCATTTATGGTGCGCTCGACAAGATCCAACGCCTGTCCAAGACCGGCGGCAGCTCGATCGAAGTTTTCCGCACAGCTCTCGACAAGGTTCGTCCGCATCTCGAGGTGCGCTCGCGCCGCGTCGGTGGTGCCACGTATCAGGTGCCGGTTGAAGTTCGCATGGACCGCGGCATTGCTCTCGCAATGCGTTGGATCATCGCAGCTGCCCGCGCCCGCTCGGAGCACACCATGATGGACCGTCTCGCCGGTGAACTCGTTGCTGCAAGCAACGACAACGGCGCCGCTATCAAGAAGCGCGAAGATACGCATCGCATGGCTGAAGCCAACAAAGCCTTCTCCCATTTCCGCTGGTAAGGATTTAACGGACTATGTCACGTCAAACGCCCATCGAACTGTATCGTAATATCGGCATCATGGCTCACATCGACGCCGGTAAAACGACGACGACCGAGCGCATCCTGTATTACACCGGTAAGTCCTACAAAATCGGCGAAGTGCACGAAGGCACTGCGACCATGGACTGGATGGAACAGGAACAGGAACGCGGCATCACGATCACGTCCGCTGCGACCACGTGCTTCTGGACCGTGGGCGACAAGAAGCATCGCATCAACATCATCGACACCCCCGGCCACGTTGACTTCACGATTGAAGTTGAGCGTTCGCTGCGCGTCCTCGACGGCGCGATCTGTGTTCTCGACGCCGTTGCCGGTGTTGAACCGCAAACCGAAACCGTGTGGCGCCAAGGCGACAAGTATCATGTGCCGCGCATGGTGTTCATCAACAAGATGGACCGCACCGGTGCCAACTTCTATCGCTGCGTCGACATGTTGCATGATCGCGTTGCTGCAAACACCCTGATCCTTCAGTTGCCGATCGGCTCCGAAGGCGAATTCAAGGGCATCATCGACCTGCGCCGCATGAAAGCGGTTGTGTGGGAAAACGAAGCGCTCGGCGCCAAGTATCACGACGAAGAAATTCCGGCTGACCTTTTGGACAAGGCTAAAGAGTATCGCCAGAAGATGGTCGAACAGGCCGTCGAAATGGATGATGCTGCAATGGAAGCTTACCTCGAAGGTAAGGAGCCGTCGGTTGAGGTTCTCGACGCTTGCATCCGTAAGGGTGTCATTGCTCGTAAGTTCGTTCCCGTTCTCACCGGCTCAGCCTTCAAGAATAAGGGCGTGCAGCCGATGCTCGACGCCGTTGTTGCGTACCTTCCGTCGCCGCTCGATATTGGCGCGGTCAAGGGCTTCAGCGTCGACAAGCACGAAGAAATGGATCGCAAGCCTTCCGATAGCGAGCCGTTCTCGGCGCTGTCGTTCAAGATCATGACCGATCCTTTCGTCGGTTCGCTGACCTTCACGCGTATTTATTCCGGTAAGCTCGAAGCCGGCAGCTATGTTCAGAACACCATCCGTGGTGAGCGCGAACGTATCGGCCGCATGCTTCTGATGCATGCCAACACCCGCGAAGAAATCAAGGAAGCCTATGCCGGCGATATCGTCGCGCTCGCAGCCTTGAAGGACACGCGTACGGGCGACACTCTTTGCGATACCGCAAAGCCGATCGTTCTGGAAAAGATGGAATTCCCTGAGCCTGTCATCGAAATGGCGATCGAGCCGAAGACCAAGGGCGACCAGGACAAGATGACGACTGCCTTGCTGCGCCTCGTGCAGGAAGATCCGTCGTTCCGTCTCGCTGTCGATCATGAAACCGGCCAGACCGTTATTAAGGGCATGGGCGAACTTCATCTCGACATTAAAGTCGACATCCTTCGCCGTACTTATAAGGTCGACGTCAATGTTGGCGCGCCGCAGGTTGCTTATCGCGAAACGATCACGAAAAAGTGGACTGTCGATTACACCCACAAGAAGCAGTCGGGTGGTTCGGGTCAGTTCGCGCGCGTCATCATCGATTTCGAACCGCAAGAAGCCGGCAAGGGTTACGAGTTCGAAAGCAAGATCGTCGGTGGTTCAGTTCCGAAGGAATACATCCCGGGTGTTGAAAAGGGCCTCGCAGCCTCAATCGACAACGGCGTTATCGCCGGCTTCCCGACCATCGATTTCAAGGCAACGCTCACCGACGGCGCATATCACGATGTTGACTCGTCAGCACTCGCGTTCGAAATCGCCGCTCGCGCCGCCTTCCGTGAAGGCATGCCGAAGGCAGGCCCGGTTCTGCTCGAGCCGATCATGAGCGTCGAAGTTGTCACCCCGGAAGACTTCCTGGGCGGCGTCATCGGCGACTTGAACAGCCGTCGCGGTCAGATCCAAGGCACAGATGCTCGCGGCAACGCGCAGGTCATCAAGGCCATGGTTCCTCTGGCGAACATGTTTGGCTACGTGAACACGCTGCGTTCGATGACGCAGGGTCGCGCAAGCTTCACGATGGAATTCGGTCACTATGAACAAGTGCCGAAGAATGTGTCTGACGAACTTAAATTGAAGCTGGCTGGCTAATGCTAGTGAGACGTGCAGTACAAGCGTTTAACTAACAACTAACTTCTAACGGAGAAGACGGAGAGAGAAATGGCAAAAGAGAAATTTGATCGTAGTCTGCCTCACTGCAACATCGGCACCATTGGTCACGTTGACCACGGTAAGACGTCGTTGACAGCGGCTATCACGAAGGTTCTGGCCAAGGCTGGCGGTGCAACGTTCACCGCGTACGACCAGATCGACAAAGCGCCGGAAGAACGCGCTCGTGGTATTACGATCTCCACCGCTCACGTCGAATACAAGACTGGCAAGCGTCACTACGCACACGTCGATTGCCCCGGTCACGCCGACTACGTCAAGAACATGATCACCGGCGCAGCCCAGATGGACGGCGCGATCCTGGTTGTGTCTGCAGCCGACGGCCCGATGCCTCAGACTCGCGAGCACATCCTGCTCGCACGTCAGGTTGGCGTTCCGGCAATCGTCGTCTTCATGAACAAGATGGACATGGCAGATCCGGAATTGGCCGAACTGGTCGAAATGGAAATCCGTGATCTTCTGACCAAATATCAGTTCCCCGGCGACAAGACCCCGATCGTTCGTGGTTCCGCTCTCTGCGCTCTGGAAGACAAGCAGCCAGAACTCGGCGAACAGGCCATCATGAAGCTGATGGATGCGGTTGACTCGTTCATTCCGCAGCCTGAGCGTCCGAAGGACAAGCCGTTCTTGATGCCGATCGAAGACGTGTTCTCGATCTCTGGCCGTGGCACCGTCGTCACCGGTCGTGTCGAACGTGGCATCGTCAAGGTCAACGAAGAAGTCGAAATCGTCGGCCTCAAGCCAACGACCAAGACAGTCGTCACCGGCGTTGAAATGTTCCGCAAGCTGCTCGATCAGGGTGAAGCTGGCGATAACATCGGCGCACTGCTTCGCGGCACGAAGCGCGAAGAAATCGAGCGTGGCCAAGTTTTGGCGAAGCCGGGTTCAATCACCCCGCACACCAAGTTCAAGGCTGAATGCTACATTCTCACCAAGGATGAAGGTGGCCGTCATACGCCGTTCTTCTCTAACTATCGTCCCCAGTTCTACTTCCGCACGACGGACGTAACGGGCGAAGTGATCCTGCCAGCTGGCACGGAAATGGTGATGCCTGGCGATAACATCTCGGTCGATGTGCATTTGATTGCCCCGATCGCGATGGACGAAGGTCTCCGTTTCGCTATCCGCGAAGGTGGCCGTACCGTCGGCGCCGGCGTTGTGGCGAAGATCATCGAGTAATTGAAAGAATAAACCCCCGCATCTCAATCGTGGGATGCGGGGGCTTTCTAAGGCGAATTGAAGGAAGAGAAGACAATGAGCAGTGCAGTAAAGAGTGACAAGTTGCAGCAGGCTGAAACTAAGATTGGTTACGGGCACAACAGCGGAGAAGTTTTTGGTACTGAAGCTCCAAATCGTCCGGTAGCGGGTCTAGTACGTGGTTGGGTTGGTGGAGTGGCAATGATTGAAACATCGCGAGGCGGTCTTCAGGCATTGAGAGCTAATCGTCCACGTAAATTCGCCCTTGTTTGCTGAGACAACTGCATCTGATACGGAATTCGGGCCGTGAAAACGGCAAGAGATAAGGATAGAAAATGGATACGCAAACGATACGCATACGCTTGAAGGCTTTTGATCATCGCACGCTGGACCAGTCCGTCGGCGAAATCATCAGCACGGCCAAGCGCACGGGCGCCCAAGTGCGCGGCCCTATCCCGCTGCCGACATGGATCGAGCGTTTCACCGTCAATCGCGGCCCGCACGTCGATAAGAAGTCGCGCGAGCAGTTTGAAATCCGCACGCATCGCCGTCTGCTCGATATTCTCGAGCCGACCCCGCAAACGATCGACGCTTTGTCGAAGATCGACCTTGCTGCCGGCGTTGACGTCGAGATCAGAGTTTAAGGAATAGTGAAATGACGATCGCAAAACCACATCGCACGGGACTGCTGACGACCAAGCTCGGCATGACCCGCGTATTTAACGAAGCGGGCGAACACGTTCCCGTCACCGTCCTGAAGCTGGATGACGCGCAAGTTGTCGCCGTCCGCACCAAGGAAACAGATGGCTATGATGCCGTGCAAATCGGCGTCGGCAAGATCAAGCAGAAGAACGTCTCGAAGTCTGTGAAGGGCCACTATGCCAAGTCGCAGATCGAGCCGAAGCGCAAGCTTGCTGAATTCCGTATCGATGCGGCGAACAAGCTCGAAGTCGGCACAGCACTCAAGGCTGATCATTTCAAGGCCGGCCAGTATGTCGATGTGACTGCGGTCAGCATCGGTAAGGGCTTTGCCGGCGCTATGAAGCGTCACAACTTTGCCGGCCTTCGCGCCACCCACGGTGTTTCGGTCTCGCATCGTAGCCCCGGTTCAACC
>DASTLS010000247.1:0-7650 GCA_035714725.1 Alphaproteobacteria bacterium
CCAGAGACTCGAATGACTGCCGCAGCCACCCTGCTCAACGATCTTGTTCGCGACGCGCTTAAAAAAGGCGCCGATAGCGCCGATGCCATTCTGGTTGATTCGACCTCGCTTTCGGTCACGTACCGCATGGAAAAGCTGGAATCGCTGGAACGCTCGGAATCGGGCGATCTCGGCCTCCGCGTCTTTGTCGGAAAGAAACAGGCAATGGTTTCGGCAACAGACCGCAAGCCGTCCACATTAAAGGAATTGGCCGAACGCGCCGTCGCAATGGCCAAGGCTGCACCGGAAGATACCTATGCAGGTATCGCCGACCCGAGCCAGATTGCCAAAAATTGGCAACAGCTCGAACTCGCCGATAAGGGCGCTCCCTCGGCCGAAAAACTGATCGAGCAAGCGAAGGAAGCCGAAGACGCCGCGCGTAGCGTGAAAGGCGTCACCAATTCCGAAGGCGCTGCTGTGCGCACGGGCGAAAGCACTGTTACGCTTGCCGCCAGCAACGGCTTCAACGGGCAGTATCGCCGCACCGGTTATCATATCTACACATCCGTCATTGCCGGCGAAGGCACCGGCATGGTGACGGATTACGATTATGAAGATCGCGTCTTCGCAGAAGATCTGCCCAGCGCAGCAAGCATCGGCAGGAAAGCGGCAGAGCGCACTGTCGTTCGCCTCAACCCGCGCAAAATGCCGACCGGACAAGTGCCGGTCGTATTCGCGCCGCGCATGTCCGGCGGATTGATCGGTAATCTTGCCGGCGCGATTTCAGGTTCAAGCGTCGCGCGCGGCACCAGCTTTCTGAAAGACAAACTCGGCCAGCAAATTTTCGCAGCGAATGTGAACATCATCGATGATCCGTTCCGTGCACGCGGTCTGCGTTCTCGCCCCTTCGATGCCGAAGGCCTTATGCCGGAGCGCCGCAAGATTATCGATAACGGCGTGCTGACGACTTGGCTCATGGATTTACGCTCGGCCCGGCAATTAAAAATGCAAAGCACAGGTCATGCTTCGCGCGGCACCGGCGGCCCGCCGCACCCCTCCGCCAGCAATTTTTATATGGAACCAGGCAAGCTTAGCCCCGAAGAACTCATCAAGGACATCAAGCAAGGATTCTATGTCACTGAATTGATGGGCATGGGCATCAATGGCGTGACCGGCGATTACAGCCAAGCAGCCGCAGGATTTTGGATTGAAAACGGAACGATCCAGTTTCCGGTTAGCGAAATGACGATCGCGAGCAACATGAAAGACATGTTCCTCAATCTCATCGCTGCAAATGATTTGCAGTTCCTTCACGGTGTCGATGCGCCGACTTTGCGCATTGAAGGAATGACAGTCGCCGGCGTTTAGTGTATATATCGCCTCGCTGATTCGTTTTTGGACCCAAAGGATCCAAATGCCCGACGACTATCGCAAGCTGTCCCCAGAAAGCTGGGCCCAGCTTTCGCCGGACCACGCAGCCCCAGGCCAGGATGACCATCCGGGCAAAGTCCTCTCTTTCCGCTCTATCTGGATATCCGATATCCATCTCGGCACGCGCGGCTGCAAAGCCGAAATGCTGCTCGATTTTTTGCGTTATACGGAATCCGACTATCTCTACCTCGTCGGCGATATCGTCGATGGCTGGCATCTGCGCAAGCGCTGGTTCTGGCCGCAACAGCATAACGACGTCGTGCAAAAGATTCTCCGTCGCGCCCGTAAGGGCGCGCAAGTGTTTTACGTCCCCGGCAACCATGATGAAGCGGCACGCGCCTATTGCGGCCTTCATTTCGGCGGGGTGTACGTAACTAATGAAGTTGTCCACGAAACCGCCAACGGCAAGCGCCTCCTCATCCTCCATGGCGATCAGTTCGACGCGGTGATGAGCTGCGCTCGGTGGTTGGCCTATCTCGGCGACAGCGCCTACGAATTCGCACTCAAACTGAACACCGTCTTCAACGCGGCACGCCGCATCCTCGGGCTTCCCTATTGGTCGCTCTCCGCCTATCTGAAACACAAGGTGAAGAATGCCGTCGAACATATCAGTACTTTTGAAACTTTTATCGCCGAACGCGCCGCGCATAACAAAGCCGACGGCGTCATCTGCGGTCATATCCATCACGCCGAAATGCGACAAATCGGCGATGTCCTCTATTGCAATGACGGCGATTGGGTTGAGTCCTGCACGGCTTTGGTTGAGGACTTCAACGGTAATCTGTCGATCATACGATGGGCCGAGCAACGTGACGCCCTTCTGGGTGCCTGCGAGGCCGTTGATCGTGAAAAAGAAGCCGAAACAACGGTAGCGGCCTGAGATGCGGGATTTTCTGCCCCCGCGGAAAATCCTGATAGTCTCCGACGCGTGGCATCCACAAATTAATGGCGTGGTGCGTACGCTTGAAGCCACAGCCAACGAATTGCGCAATCAAGGCCATGAAGTGAAAATGGTCGGCCCTGAGGCCAATCTCTGGAATACGATTTCCGCGCCTTCTTATCCCAGCATTAAACTGGAATTCTTCGGCCGCGAACGCGTACGCCGCATCGTGAAAGACTATCAGCCAGATTACATCCATATCTCGACTGAGGGCCCGCTCGGCTGGTCGGCGCGCAATCTGTGCCTTGAATCGCGCCTGCCCTTCACCACCTCCTACCACACGCGCTTTCCGGAATATCTCGCCGCACGCGTGCCGACTGTATTGGCGAAGCCAGTGCGCGTTTTCACCTATGCAGGACTCCGGCGCTTTCACACACCATCCAGCGCGATCATGGTCTCGACGCCATCGCTCGAGCGAGAATTGCACCGCCGGAAATTCCGTCGCATCGCGCATTGGTCGCGCGGCGTGAATACCGAGCTCTTCCAGCCCTATGGCAAAGATCTGAGCGCTTATGAAAATCTGGAACGCCCAATTCAGCTTTATGTCGGTCGCGTTGCGGTTGAGAAAAATCTGCGCGCCTTCCTCGATATCAATTCGCCGGGGACCAAAGTCGTTATCGGCGAAGGACCGGACCTTGCACTGCTCAAGGGCGAATATCCGCAAGCGCATTTCATGGGCTCGATGGAAGGCGAAACACTCGCCCGGCATTATGCCGCATCCGACCTGTTCGTATTTCCCTCGACCACCGACACCTTCGGCCTCGTGCTGCTGGAAGCTTGCGCCGCGGGTCTACGCATCGCGAGCTACCCAGCACCGGGGCCCGTCGATATCTTCGCCAAGGAAGCTGCGCAATCTTTCGCCGTGCTGGATAGCGATCTGGAACAGGCTGTAAATCGTGCCCTCGCCCTGCCCGATGCCACCGAAGCGCCGCGTCGTTTTGCCGAGACATTCTCATGGCAAGCCTGCACCGGGCAGTTCTTCAACCACCTGCAAGCACCGACACCCAAAGCAGTTAAACGCATTACCCGCTTGCGGAATTGGTTAAGCCGCTGGTGGCAACATGCGCTGGCGCTGCAATTCAAGTAATGGCATTCTCCCCGAATGCTGCAATTTGCCTATCGGACCCTGACGAACCTCTGCGCGCCCGCCATCAGCCTTTACCTGCTGAAGCGGCGAATGGAAGGTCGCGAGGATAAGGAACGGTTTAAAGAACGCCTTGGCGTTGCCTCTATCGCCCGTCCCGAAGGCCGACTGGTCTGGTGCCATGCCGCGAGCGTCGGCGAAGCTGCCTCCATCCTCATCCTGATCGAAAAGCTGTTCGACACATATCCGGGCACGAATGTACTGGTGACGACCGGCACCGTAACATCGGCAAAGATGCTGGCGGGACGCTTGCCGCAGCATGCCTTTCACCAATTCATACCGGTTGACCGCGCGCCTTACGTCAAAAAATTCCTCGATCACTGGAAACCGGATTTCGTTTTGTGGATCGAGAGCGAACTGTGGCCCAACATGCTGGCCGGCTTGCGCGAGCGTGAAACACCTGCCGTCCTTCTTAATGCTCGCATGTCGGAAAAATCTTTCCGCAACTGGTACCGCGTCAAAAGCTGGATCAAGACCTTGCTCGGCACTTTTGTTTTGTGCCTGACGCAGACCGAAGATGAGCGCGCGCGCTTTGTGGCGCTCGGCGCTGCACCTGTGCGTTGCTTCGGCAATCTGAAATATGCTGCAAAACCTCTGCCCGCGGATGAGCAGCAACTGACGATGCTAAAATACGCGATAGCAGACCGCCCACGCTGGGTCTTTGCGTCTACGCATCGCGGCGAAGATGAAATGGCCATCGCCGCGCACAAGAAATTGCGCGAGAAATATCCGAACATCCTTACCACCATCGTTCCGCGTCACCCGACGCGCGGCAACGACATTGCCGAGACACTCACCCAGTCCGGCATCAAATTCGCGCAGCGCTGGAAGGGTCAGGAAATCACCAAAGACACCGGCATTTATCTTGCCGATACAATGGGCGAGTTGGGCATCTTCTATCGTCTCAATCCCATTGCCTGCATCGGCGGCAGCTTTATGTCGGTCGGTGGCCACAATCCGGTCGAGGCGGCGCAGCTGGAATGTGCCGTGATCTTCGGGCCCTATATGTACAATTTCCAGGAAATCGCGCGCGAGTTCACACATCAGAAAGCCGCCATTCAATTGCAGAATGCGAATGAAATCGCATTTACAGTGGACCGGCTTCTCAGCAATCCGAACGAACGTTTGCAATTCTCCATCGGCGCGCGGGCTCTTGCGGATCAAAAACGCCATGTGCTTGATCAAATCCTGCAGGCGCTCGAGCCGTGGCTCAAAACGGATACGCGGCGGGCCGCATGAGAGCGCCTGCCTTTTGGTATCACCGCGCAGCGTTGAAGGCTGGGTTGCTTTCGCCCTTCTCACTCGTTTTCTGCGTGGGCGGTTTGTTGCGGCGAGCTTTCGCCAAACCTTATGAAGCAAAAATTCCCGTCATCTGCGTCGGCAATATCGTCGCCGGCGGCGCCGGCAAAACACCGACAGCTTTAGCACTCGCAGAATTATTGAAACAAAATGGTGCAAAGCCGGTTTTTGTCACGCGCGGCTATGGCGGTAGCGAAGCTGGCCCACTCGAAGTACAATCGCATCACACAGCATCCCAAGTCGGTGACGAAGCTCTGCTGTTGACTAGGGCAGCACCGACCATCGTCGGACGCGATCGCGCTGCAGCCGTGAAGCTTGCCGAAAGCAAAGGCACGCACATCATTCTCGATGACGGGTTGCAGAATCCGCATGTGAAGCCGACGGTATCTTTTCTTGTCATCGACGGTGAAATCGGGCTCGGCAACGGACATATCATTCCGGCGGGGCCTCTTCGCGAGACACTCAATTGCGCCGAGAAACGCGTGGCGGCGATTATCATCATCGGCTCGCGCGACAATCAGGATATTGCATCCCGCGCGACAGTGCCGGTTTTGCATGCGCATCTGAAGTCAAACTTACCGGCGAATTTTCCGCAGGATGAAAAGTTTTATGCCTTTGCCGGCATTGCACGGCCGGAGAAATTTTTTAAATCCTGTGCAAAGTCCTGCATCACTCTGGCGGGCACACAGGAATTCGATGACCATCACGAGTTCAGCGACGATGAGCTCGCAGAGCTTGAGAATACCGCCGCCACTCAAGGCGCACGTTTGCTGACCACCGAAAAAGATTGGGTCCGCCTGCCGCCAACTATGCGCGAGAAAGTCGTGACACTGCCGGTGCGCTTAAGTTTCGATGAGCCGGATGCGGTGAAGCAGTATTTAAGTATCTGATTTATCGATAAAATTAACACATATCAGTTGCAATAATTTGCGGTAGAAAAGTTTCATATTCAGGAATGGTATTTAAAAACAAAATTACATGCAGACGATCCCTCTCATAATTCCCGGCCAATCCCTCATCCGGCCCGATTGGTTGACGATTTCCGAAATGGATATCGCGCGCGCGCGAACCATCATCACGCCCGAATTCTGGAATTCCGATGCTCCGTTTTTTCAGGACGCCTACGCCGATATCAACTTCCCGCTCACCATCGGTGACATGACGCAAGAAAGCATGGAAGATATTTATAATTCGGGGCGATACAAAAAAATTCAGGCCGGCACTGTTATGAATTCCCAGGATTTTCCCGTCTATGGCGATGCGCTTACTGAACCTTTTCCTGATTTCTTTAAATTCCTTACCAATGGCGCGCGACAGATGATGTATGCGGACCGTTTCATTTTCAATCAGCCGGATACTTATTGGCATTTCACAATTGATATTAAAGCCTTAACTGCAGGACAAACTCATAGATTCCCAGGGCGGCATGCCGATAGCGATTTAAGCGACGCAAATCATGTTCGAATGCTGGCAGAACATTTTAGAAAGGGCGAAGAGTTTCTTGCCCACGAAGAATACTACCCACGCCACGTCCAAACCGGTGTTACGCGCCATTATACAATGGCGGACATTTTCCCCACTCTTTTCGATCTGCCATTAAAGCGAGGAAAGATCGGCCTCTATGTAGCCGAAGATCATGAATCGCCTGTCGTAGATGAAGATTGCCTTCGCACGCTCCTACGCGGCAAGGCGACACCTATTCCTCCACGCTTGCAGTCTTAGACCCATCGTTAAATTCGATACGAATTTTGTCGGCGTGCTTGAGCTGCTTCGCGCTCGTGACAACACCACCTTCGACATTTTGTACCAAAGCATAACCGCGACCCAATACCGCTTTCGGCGAAAGATGGCCGAGAACAGTGCCGAGCGTCTCCAGCCGGTTTTGCTTACGCGTAAAAATCTCGCGCCACGATGATTGCGCTTTGTGCTCGAGATGCAGCAACCTTTGCGCCGCAAGTTGTATGATATCGCGCGGATGGCGAAGCTTCCCGGCAGCCTCGAGCAATCTCCCGCGACGGCGCTCGAAAAATCCTTCCCACGCCAGCACGAGACGTTCGCCTTTTTCATCGAGGCGCTGCAAAAGCGGCTCAATTGCCCGCATCGGATCACCCAACGCACGGCGCATGAGGCCGAGGCGTTCACGCCTGTCATCTATTGCGCGACGCATACTGTCTTCAAGACGCCTGCCGTCATCCATAACTTGCGAAAGCAGATCGGCACGAACGGGAACAGCCATTTCAGCGGCAGCTGTCGGCGTCGGCGCGCGCACATCAGATGCGTAATCGATCAGCGTTGTATCGGTTTCATGGCCAACAGCCGAGATAAGAGGAATGTTGCTGGCCGCAGCAGCCCGCACCACGATTTCTTCATTGAACGCCATAAGATCTTCGACCGAGCCACCGCCACGCGCGACGATGAGAACATCCGGCCTCGGCACCGGCCCTGTTTCAGGTAAATTATTGAAGCCTTCGATAGCTGCGGCGACCTGCGCCGCAGCACCCTCTCCCTGCACTGCCACCGGCCACACCAAAACACGACGCGGGAAACGATCTTCGAGCCGATGAAGAATATCTTTGATCACAGCGCCTGTCGGGGAGGTCACAACGCCGATGACATCCGGCAAAAATGGCAAGAGTTGCTTACGCGCGGGATCGAACAGCCCTTCGGCCTCAAGCTTCTTCTTCCGCTCTTCAAGCAGTTTCAAAAGCGCACCGACACCCGCCAGCGCAACTGTCTCGATCATCAACTGGTATTTAGATTGCCCCTGATATGTCGTGAGGCGACCGGTGCACACGACTTCCATGCCGACTTCGGGCCGGAAACCGCCCAGCTTTGCCATTTGCCCGCGCCAGCAGAC
>DASTLS010000248.1:0-4127 GCA_035714725.1 Alphaproteobacteria bacterium
AGTGGCTCAATCATGCGACCGATAAAGCGAATATCGGGCGCATTTTCGGTATTGCCGCCGCCCTGATTTTGGTTGGCTTGCGCATCGACTTCGATCAACAGCGCTTGGCCAACTTCCAAAATATCACGGCGTGAGGCGAGCAGTTCCGAGAAAATCGTGACTTCAAAGGCGCCGGAACTATCGGACAATTGAATGAACGCGAACTTGTTGCCCTGCTTCGATGTGCGCTCCTGCTTGCCGAGCAAAATGCCCGCGAGTTTGAAACGGCTTGGCCCAAGCGCGCGATGTTTCGCAGCGACTGTGCCGGAAGCCGTCACCCCCATACGTTCAAGCACTGCGCTGTAATTTTCGAGCGGATGCGAGGAGAGATAAAATCCAAGCGCCTGAAATTCATGCTGCAGACGCGTGAGATCGTCCCACGCTTTTGCAGTTGGCAAAGGCGGCCGAGATGCTGCGCCGCTATTGCCAAACATATTATGCTGGCCGCTCGCGCGTTCATCATTCTTGCTGTGGCTGTGCTTGAGTAGAGTTTCGATCGAGGCCAAAACCTGTGCACGGTTGCGATTCATATTATCGAACGCGCCCGCCGTCGTGAGATTTTCCATCTGCTTTTTATTGATCACGCGCGGATCGATGCGTTCAACGAAATCAAATGTGTCTTTGAACGGCCCTGCTTCGCGCGAGGTGACAACAGCGCGCATGGCGGCATCGCCGACACCCTTAATAGCAGCGAGCGCATAACGAATAGCGGATCTATTATTGGATTCTTCAACCGCGAACATCGGATAAGATTTGTTGATATCCGGCGGCAACAATTGAATGCGATGGCGCACGAGTTCCTGACGGAAAACATTGAGCTTGTCGGTATCACCCATTTCGAAATTCATCGCGGCGGCAAAAAACTCGACCGGATAATTCGCCTTTAAATACGCGGTTTGATAGGCGATCAACGCATAGGCGGCGGCGTGCGATTTGTTGAAACCGTAGCCTGCGAATTTATCGATCTGATCGAAGATCATACCGGCTTGACCTTCCGGCACATCGTTCTTCTCGTGCGCGCCCTTGATGAAATTCGCGCGCTGCGCCGCCATTTCCGACGCTTTTTTCTTACCCATCGCGCGACGCAAAAGATCGGCGGCGCCGAGACTGTAGCCCGCCAAAATCTGTGCGGCCTGCATCACCTGCTCCTGATAAATCAGAATGCCGCAAGTATCTTCGAGGATCGGTTTCAGCATCGGATGCAGGTAATCGATTTCTTCGCGCCCACGTTTGCTGTCGATGAATTTATCGATGTTGTCCATCGGACCCGGGCGATAGAGCGCCACAAGCGCGATGATGTCTTCGAAGCGGTTGGGCCGCAGGCGACGCAGAACGTCACGCATGCCCGAACTTTCAAGCTGGAACACGCCGGTGGTATCGCCGCGCGAGAGAAGCGCATAAGTCTTTTCATCATCGAGCGGCAATTGAATGAGATCGATTGTGGTGCCGCGCGCCTTGAGCAGCTCCACCGCTTGTTGCAACACGTCGAGCGTTTTAAGGCCGAGGAAGTCGAACTTCACGAGGCCCGCAATTTCGACCGTCTTCATATTGAACTGCGTTGCGGGCAACACGGCATCGGGGTCGCGATAAAGCGGCACAAGTTCAACAAGAGGACGATCACCGATAACGACACCGGCGGCGTGGGTCGATGCGTTACGGAACAGACCTTCCAGCTTCAGCGCCACATCCATCATCTGTGCGACGGTCGTATCGTTATCGCGCAGCTGTTGCAGTTGAACTTCGCCATCGATGGCTTGGCCAAGCGTTACGGGATTGGCGGGATTGTTCGGCACCAGTTTGCAGATTTTATCGACGTAGCCATAGGGCATCGCCAGCACGCGACCGACGTCGCGCAACGCCGCGCGCGCCTGAAGCTTACCGAAGGTGATGATCTGTGCGACGCGATCTTCGCCGTATTTCTGCTGCACGTAATGAATGACTTCGTCGCGACGTTCCTGACAGAAATCGATGTCGAAGTCCGGCATAGATACGCGTTCGGGATTAAGGAAACGCTCGAACAGCAAGCCAAAGCGAATGGGATCGAGGTCGGTGATGAGCAGCACCCAGGCGACGACGGAGCCGGCGCCCGAACCGCGGCCCGGCCCTACGGAAATGCCGTTTTCCTTCGACCATTTGATAAAATCGGAAACGATGAGGAAGTAACCGGCGAAACCCATCTTGATGATGGTGTCGAGTTCGAACTCGAGCCGGTCTTCATATTGTTTCTGATCATTGATGCCGGCGGCGGAAAGGCGCGCCTTCAATCCAGCCTGCGCTTGCGCGCGTAATTCTTCGGCTTCCGTGCGGCCCTTGGCAGTCGGGAATGCGGGCAAAATCGGCTGGCGCGCGGGCGGCATATAGGCGCAACGCTTGGCGATGATGAGTGTGTTGTCGCACGCTTCCGGCACATCGGCGAACAATGCGCGCATCTCGGCCGCAGATTTGAAACGATGATCTTGCGTCATGCGACGGCGGTTTTGTTCGCTGACGACTGTTTTGTCGGCGATACAGAGAAGCGCGTCATGTGCCTCATACATATCCGCTTCGCCGAAATAAACGTCATTGGTGGCGACCAGCGGAATTTTATTTTTGTAGGCGAGATCGATTAGCGCCTTTTCGATTTGCGTTTCGGCGCGACTGACAGCGCCGCCATGATGCCGCGTGAGTTCGATATAAAATCGGTCGGTGAACAAATCGCGGAATTGCAGCAACACACTTTCGGCGGCTGCGTTTTGGCTGGCGAGCAATTGCCGCCCAAGGGCACCCTCCGTGCCGCCGGAAAGTGCTATCAAGCCGCCCGTGTGCGGCGCTAATTCTTCCCATGTGACGTAAGGATAAGGCCGGTCGAGCGCCACGAACGAGCGCGTAACGATGGCGGATAAGTTCCGGTAGCCAAGTTCGTTCTGCACCAGAAGCACGAGCTGATCATAATCGGCGCGGCCCATGGTTTTGAGCCCCGCCTGCTCCGGCCGCAACACGGCGATCTGGCAACCTATGATGGGTTGCACGCCGTTCAATGCCGCAGCTTGCGCAAATTCCAGAGCGCCGAACAAATTGCCTTTATCGGTGAGCGCAACCGCCGGCATGTGATGCTGCAAGCAAAGCTGAATGAGGTCTTTGCGCGCAGCCTTGCTGCCGTCCTTCGGCTTCTCCTCATAAATTTTGATCGCGCCCTCAGCCAGCGAATAGGCCGAGTGAACACGAAGATGGATGAAGCCGGAGGAGTCGGTCATGAGGTTTTAATAGTCAAAATCTCCATTTGTATCAATGATATATAAGTGGTATTAGTGGTACTAATAGTGCACTAATTTGACAACTGATATATGCGCATGTTAAGTTAGTATCAGTTACATAAATAGGAGTTGTACATATCATGGCTTGGGAAACTTTTGAACGAACAAGGTGGCGTAATCCCTCGGAACCCACCGTTACTTTAACGGCAACCGGACGGGTTTCGTTGAATGTTGCAATCATCAATGATTATTTGGGTGATAACAAATATGCGACTTTCATGTTCGATAGAGAAAAGAAATTGGTCGCAATAAAATTCACCAAACAACCTGATACCACTACGTATCCGATATTTGTGAATAAGGTAAAATCTAGCGCCGCTATTAACGCTTTCGCTTTCTTAAAAAAATTCGAACTTATACCATCACTTACCACAAATTATTTGGCCAACTTCGATGGACGGTCGAAGCTTTTGATTTTCTCGGCCGAAAAAAGCAAAGGTGCTGAGTAAATGATATCGGATGATCAATTCGAGCTGCGCGGTGGCCCCGAGGGATTTCACGGCAAAGGCCGCGGAACCCCTGCAATTATAATCAGTGTTGGCATAATAATTATTCTTATTGTGTGCGTTATAATTACCCATCCGCATTTCCACGTTCTGGCAGAAATTCAGGGATAGGCTTGGATCCCGACTTTCGTCGGGATGACACTAACGGAAAGTTAGGGACTCAGAACGGAATGCTGTCATCCAGTTCGGCGGGGGCTGCGTTGCTGCCGGCTGAAGGGCCGAAGCTTGGCGCGTCGTCATTGCTACCGAAAGAAGCACCGCCACCGGCGCCACCCTTGCCATCGAGCAT
>DASTLS010000249.1:0-4897 GCA_035714725.1 Alphaproteobacteria bacterium
GAAAACGAGCGCGCCAATATCGCGCACGACTGGTCGAAGCGCTTGAAGGACAATTGCATGGTGCCGGTCGTGCAGGCCCGCAAAGGCATGAAGACCGACGCCGAAAAGGCCGAGCTGAAGAAGCTGGAAGAAGAAGCGATCTTCAATGCCGCCAACATGTTCCGCGAATTGCTGGTGAACCTGCCCTTCATGTCGAGCGCTATTCAGGATTTCCTCGGCGTCAGCTGGCAGGATTACAAATATGAAGACCCGAACGAGCCCGAAGAAATCGACGAGCTCACAGGCTTGCCGGTCAAAAAGAAAAAGAAAAAAAGCGGCAGCGGCGATACCCGCATCACCGAATTGTTCTGGGGCCCCAAGGCGCGTCAGGACGAAGGCATCCGTAGCGGCAAGATCGAAGATGGCGGCCTCCCCGGCATTCTCGCCAATCTTCTGATGGCGGAAAAGACGGCATCTAGCCGCGCGCCTACCGATTACGGCCAGGCGATGATGGCCTCTGCCGCGCAAGCCGGCCTCGCTACGAGCATGGCGAAAATGGAAAAGGTTGGCGTCGCGGTTAATTTCAAGCCGGGCGGATCGATCTGAGGCCGGGCAACTGAATGCAAGATTCCATCGAATCCGATAGCGGTATCATCACGATCCATGGCCCCGAAGATTTCGCCGCCATGCGAAAGGCCGGACGCTTGGCCGCCGAAGTCCTGGACTACATCACGCCTTTTGTCGTTCCCGGCGCACGCACGGGCGATCTGGACGAGATGTGCGACAAATTCACGCGCGAGCATGGCGCGACATCCGCACCTCTCGGTTATCGCGGTTATCCGAAAGCCACCTGCATCTCGATCAACCATGTCGTCTGCCATGGCATTCCGGGCGACAAGATTTTGGAGAATGGCGATATCGCGAACATCGATGTCACCGTTTTGCTTGACGGCTGGCATGGCGATACCAGTCGCACTTTCCTTATCGGCGACAAAATCGGCATCAAAGCCCGCAAGCTTGTGGAAACAACTTATGAAGCCATGATGCTTGGTATTCAGGAAATTAAACCGGGCGCCACGACGGGCGATATCGGCTACGCTATCCAGCAACATGCCGAAGGCGCCGGATTTTCTGTCGTTCGCGATTTCTGCGGTCACGGTGTCGGTAAGATTTTTCACACCGCCCCTTCTATTTTGCATTACGGCGACCGCGGTGATGGCGATGTGCTGCAACCCGGTATGATTTTCACTGTCGAGCCGATGATCAATGTCGGTAAATATGATGTGAAAGTTTTGAGCGATGGCTGGACAGCGGTAACGAAAGACAAATCGCTTTCGGCGCAGTTCGAACACACCATCGGCGTGACGGAAACCGGCGTCGAGATTTTCACCCTTTCGCCCAAGGGCTATACAAAACCGCCTTATATAGTGACGGTTTGAGAGTTAACGCGCATTAATGATTCCGTAACGAAGCCGAAATAGCCTAATATCTATATTGTATTGAGTAAGGATGTCCGCGATGGAAGCACTTACGGCATCGATTTTAGACGAAGTGATTTTCCCAGCCGGTTTCCTGGCCCAAGGAACCGACCGCCCTGCTCGCCATTATCTTGTTCTTAAACAGCATCGCGATACATCCAGCATTCCTCACAGTCGTGGCGCTATCCGTCGCCTGAGAAGTTATCTCAAAGCACGCAAACGTCGTGCACCTCTCACACAATCGGAAATTGATGTCCGCGATGTTCAAGAACTGGAGATGGATTACGAAGTTTATATTCCCAACAAGCCGAACAATTACGGCGATGCAACAGAAGCGAAGCGCGACCAGCGTGCCGTGGCGGGTGCAAAACCGATCAGCTATGCCGTGCCTCCGGCGGGCGCCACAGCGAAACAGTCGTCGGCCCCAACGCCCAAAGCGGCAAAAGGCCAGGTGCGTGGCGGAAATGTAAAAGAAGTGAATCTTTTCAATCCCGCTCTGCCATTGGGATATGCCCCGCCGTCGCGCCCCGGCGTTAGCGCCACCATGGAACCCAAGAGAAAAGTGCGTGAGGATGACGATCTAACGCTCTAGCCGTTACGTTTGGGCATGATATAATGGCCATCCCTCCTCATGACCCAATCCGCGCGTAAAAATCCTGTCGAACCCAAGCCGCACTATTTCGGCCATCGCGACCGTTTGCGCGAGCGGCTATTTAATAGCGGCAGCGATGCATTGCAGGATTATGAGTTGCTTGAGCTGCTGTTGTTCGCCGCCATTCCGCGTCGCGACGTAAAACCGATCGCGAAATCCCTGCTTGCCGAGTTCAAGGATCTATGGAGTCTCCTCAACGCCAGTCCAGAACGGTTAGTGGCCGCAGGCTTAAGCGAAGCCGCAGCGGCATCCCTTATCGCAACAGGTGCGGTTGCCCTGCGTGCGCATAAGAGCACCGTGATTAAAAAGCCGCTGCTGAATAGCTGGCAGCGCATTGTCGATTATTGTCGCGCCGCTATGGGGCATGAAACCAGAGAGCAGTTCCGCCTTCTCTTCCTCGACCGCAAAAATAATCTGCTTCATGAGGAAGTGCATCAGCGCGGCACGATTGATCACACGCCCGTTTATCCGCGCGAAGTTGTAAAGCGCGCGCTGGAAGTTGGAGCTGGTGCCTTGGTGCTTGCGCATAATCACCCGAGCGGCGATACGCAACCAAGCAAAGATGATATCGAGATGACGCGAGCCATTGCCGATGCCTGCCGCCCGCTCGGCATTTCAATCCACGATCACATCATTATCGGCGGCGATAGCGTAACGAGCTTTAAATCACTGGGATTGCTTTAAAAGGCATTTCTATTCTACGTTATACCGATAATTTGTGAGCTTTTTCTATGTCCGATCAAATTGTCGACAACGTTGTCTCAATATCCGGATTGCTTTCACAAAAAGCAGACGATGATTTTTATGCTGAGAGTGAAAGAATCTTTATAACCATTAAAGACAGTGGACCTTACTTAAAGCCTGAGCCTCTTCTTAAATCGGCGTGGCCAAATCCTGCGCGCTCCTTTTATCTAAGTCTTTCTGCTCGCCTCAACGAAGCGGCAGAACACTCTACAGACATCGCAAGCCAACGGTTGCTTTTGTGGCTCTCAATTCGTTTGGGAGAGGGCTTTGAATTTGCCCAGAACTCGCCATTTCCAAAAAAGATTATCCGTAGCTTTATTGAAGGAAAAGAAATTCTAAAACCTGAAACGGCCAAAAACGTTTTGTCTCGATCCCTAAATGCATTAGTTACAGCTGGAACAAACCCATTAAGCAAGCTGGCGCGTTTGAAAGGTCTTGCTCGCACTCCCTGCCCACAAGCGGGACATGAGTTTTACGCTTCAGTCATCGAAGATTTAAAAAACGCGGTGGATAGAGCAGATCTAAGAAACGCCGACGAATTTCATCGACTTTTATGGATTGCACATCGATTGGGCGCATCACCAAAACTGATTTCTCAAGAACAACTTATTCCCGTCCGAACCGTGAAAGGATGGATCAGCGCACAAAACGAAACTCCAACCGATCAGCAGCGCAGACCCGTTTTACTTTCCGCGCTTCACTCATTATCTAACCCGACCGCACCAAAGCCTGGCTAATCGTTAGCTTTTCTTCAGCTTCTTCCGCGACCGCGGCGCATTGCTGGCATCCGGCGCAACACCGGTGGTGATTTCCAATTCCAGTGCTTCGAGGCGGCGGATTTCATCACGCAACTTGCCGGCTTCCTCGAACTCAAGATCAGCCGCAGCCTGCCTCATACGCTTATCGAGGTCTTTTAGATGACCGCGCAAATCCTTGCCGGACAGCGAAAGCTCTTCGGCAAGCCCTGCCTGAATGGTGAGATGATCGCGCTCATAGACAGATGAGAGAATATCGCCGATGGACTTCTTCACGCTTTCAGGTGTGATGCCATTCTCGGCGTTATAGATCTGCTGTTTCTCGCGGCGGCGGCTGGTCTCGTCAATTGCGGCCTGCATGCTGCCTGTAATGCGATCGGCATACAAAATCGCCTTGCCTTCAACATTACGCGCTGCGCGACCGATGGTCTGAATAAGGGACGTACGCGAGCGGAGATATCCCTCTTTATCGGCATCGAGAATGGCAACAAGGCCGCATTCCGGAATATCTAGACCTTCGCGCAGCAGGTTGATGCCGACGAGGACATCGTAAACACCAAGGCGCAAATCACGGATAATCTCGATACGCTCGAGCGTTTCAACATCCGAATGGATGTAGCGTACTTTCACGTTGGCTTCGGACATATATTCCGTCAGAGCCTCGGCCATTTTTTTGGTGAGCGTCGTCACCAGCACACGCTGGCCTTTTTTGACGACGTTCTGGACTTCGAACAGCAAATCATCGACCTGCTTCTCGGTCGGGCGAATGATGACCGGCGGATCCATGAGGCCGGTCGGGCGAACGATCTGCTCGACAAACGCACCGCCTGTGCGCTCCATCTCCCACGGGCCCGGCGTTGCCGAGACAAACAAGGTTTGCGGGCGCATCCGTTCCCACTCCTCGAATTTCAGCGGGCGATTATCGACGCAGGACGGAAGGCGGAAACCGAAATTGGCCAACGTCGATTTGCGGGCATAGTCGCCGCGATACATACCTTGCAATTGTCCGATCATCACGTGGCTTTCATCGACAAAATGCAGACAGTTTTGTGGCAGATACTCAAACAAAGTCGGCGGCGGATCGCCCGGATTGCGGCCCGTCAGATAACGCGAATAATTTTCAATGCCGGCGCAGGTTCCGGTCGCGACCATCATCTCGAGATCGAACGTCGTGCGCTCGCGAAGGCGCTGCTCTTCGAGCAGCTTGCCCTCGGCCAACAATTGTTCGCAGCGCTCCTTGAGCTCAATCTTGATCTTCTGCGCCGCCTGCTCAAGCGTTGGCTTTGGCG
>DASTLS010000250.1:0-8766 GCA_035714725.1 Alphaproteobacteria bacterium
TCATTTTGACGCTGTTCGAGCCTTTAACGGTGATGATATCGCCGCCTTGCATTGCAGCAGCCACCATCGGTGCCAGATCGGTACTGTCCTTGGCCCAGCCACCACGGATCGAATCGGGCAGGTTGCCGTTCAGGTGCGCCATCATCTCCCCGCAGGAAAAGACGAGGTCGATCTTGGCATCGATAATGTCCTTGGCGAGTGCAGCATGCATCTCGGGTGCTGAGGTGCCGAGTTCTTTCATATCACCAAGCGCGAGGAGACGGCGGCCCTTGGCAATAGGCATCTGACTCAAAACGCGGATAGCGGCGCGCAGGGCTACCGGGCTCGCGTTATAGCTTTCGTCGATCAGCATGAAATTACCCTGTGGTGCTGTGATCGTCTGAATAACGCCGCGGCCTTTCGGCTGAGTGAAATGCTGCAAGGCTGCGGCGCAAGCTTCAATATCCCCGCCAGCTGCAACTGCTGAAAGAAGAGCGCCTACGGAATTAAGCGCCATATGCTCGCCGAACACAGGTAGGTGATAGTTGACCGTGCGGCCAAGGATCTCTGCAGTGACAGTGCTGCCATCGGATGTCGCAACGCAATCTTTCATGCGGCCTTCTTTTGCATTACGACCGAAGCTGAAAATCTGCTTGAAGCCGTTCCCGCTTGCGAGGGCAAAAAGGCGCTCATATTGGTTGTTGTCCTTATTAAGGACAGGCGTGTTGATCGCTTGCATGCCGTAAAAAATTTCAGCCTTGGCATCTGCTATCGCTTCGACGGATTCAAAATGTTCGAGATGCACCGCCTCAATCGTGGTGATCAGCGCGACATGGGGTTTCACCTGCCGAGATAGAGCTGTGAGCTCACCGGCATGGTTCATGCCCATTTCAAACACGCCGTAATTGCTGGATTGCGGCATGCGGGCGAGGGAAAGCGGTACGCCCCAATGATTATTGAGACTGCCTTCGTTAGCGTAAGTATCGCCCATAGCGCTCAGCATCAGGCGCAGCATTTCCTTGGTTGATGTTTTGCCGACAGAACCTGTGACGGCGACGATCCTGGCTTGGCAACGCTCACGGTTGGCGTGACCGAGAAATTCCATGGCCGTGAGTGTGTCTTCGACAAAGATCAGCGGCGCATCTTTTGCGACTTGCGGCGGCTGACGGCTAACAATGGCAGCAGCAGCTCCTGCCTCGAAAGCATTCTTCACATATTCATGGCCGTCATCATTCGGGCCGATGAGGGCGAAAAAGATATCGCCCTTCTTTGTGGTGCGGCTGTCGATGGAAACACCGTGCGCTTCCCATGTCTGCTCATGCAGATATTGGCCGCCCAAGGCGCGGATGACATCCTCCGCTTTCCAAACCAGTTCTGCTGACATTAACCTAAAACCTTTCGCGCCACCTCTGCGTCGTCGAAGGGAAGAACCTTATCGCCGACAATCTGGCCGCTCTCATGGCCTTTGCCTGCGATCACCAAAACATCATTCGCACTCAGCGCCGCGATACCCGCTGCAATCGCTTCCGCACGATCGCCGATTTCGCGCAACGCCTTGCCGGATACGCTACCTGCGAGAATCTCTTTACGGATGACCGCTGGCTCTTCTTGCCTCGGATTATCGTCGGTGACAATAACCCAATCGGCAAGGCGGCTTGCGATCTCGCCCATGATCGGGCGCTTGCCCTTGTCGCGATTGCCGCCGCAGCCGAAAACCACGCCGAGCTTCGAGCCTTTGTGGGCGGCCACATGCGGGCGTAGCGCTTTCAAAACATTCTCGAGCGCATCGGGCTTGTGCGCGTAATCGACAAAGATAGCGGCGCCTTTTTTGGTTGTACCTGCGAGTTGCAAACGCCCCGGCACGCCGGTGACGCTTGCCAGGGATTGAACGGCCTTATCTTCGGAAGCCCCAGAGGCGACGACCATGCCGAGGGCGCAGAGGCCGTTCCAGGCCTGGAACGATCCGATCACGGGCAGAAGAACTTCATGCTTTTTGCCGTTCATCTCAAAGGAGAGCTTCTGGCCTTTCGCATCAGGTTTGGAATCTATCAACCTGATTTCCTTGCCGTTATGGCCATAAGAAATCACTTTAAGTCCGCGCTGCTTGGCGCTGGCCGCTATATCCTGGAACTCCGGCACATCGGCGTTCAGCACCGCCGCGCCACCACTTATTATAATGTCTGTAAAGAGGCGGCGCTTGGCGGCGAGGTAGTTCTCCATTGTCTGGTGATAATCCAGATGATCGCGGGAGAGGTTGGTAAAGCCGCCCACCTTTATATGGACGTTATCGAGGCGGTGCAGAACGAGGCCGTGGCTCGAAGCTTCCATCGCCACGTGGGTGATGCCTTTATCGGCGCTTTCACTCAAAAGCCGATGAAGCGTGATGGCGTCGGGCGTCGTCAGTGAGCCGTAATGGGTTTCGTCATCCGTCACCAAACCGAGGGTGCCGATGCTGGCGCTCTTATGGCCGATGGCTTTCCACATCTCGCGGACAAATTGCGCGGTGGATGTCTTGCCGCTGGTGCCTGTCACGGCGGCAATCATCAGCGGCTGGCGCGGATAGAATTTTGCGGCGACGGAGGACACGCCTTTCCGGATATCGTGCGCGGTGACGAAAGCGACCTGGCTGTCGATCTGCGTCCCGACCGGGCCCATGATTGCGACGGCACCTTGCTTCACAGCTTCCGGAATATATTGGCGGCCATCGGCTTGCGTGCCGGGAATGGCGATGAACAAAAAGCCGGGCTTCACTTCCCGTGAATCCGCCGTAATTCCCAAAATTTCAGTATCGTGACCGTGAAGCGTCAGGCCGTCATTGGACGCTATCAGATTCGACAGACGCATAATTCGATCCTTCTTCCGCTGGCATGCCGTCTACGATTTGCGAGCCGAGCGCTTTCATCAGTTGGCGTTCCGCCGCCGTTTCCATATCGGGCGACAGAGGCGACAAGTCTAGCAGCGGCCCGATCTGGCTGACCACGTGATTGACCACGGGAGCAGCGACCCAACCGCCTGTCGCGAATCCATACGTTTTAGCATTGCCTTTAGGATCGTCCAGCATTGCGAAAACGAGGTATTTCGGGGCATTCATGGGGAATACGCCAATGAACGAAGAAAGACGCGAATTCGCGCTGTAATGGTGGTTGGCATTGAGCTTGTCGGCTGTGCCGGTCTTGCCGCCAACTTCATAGCCGGCCACTTCGGCTTCCTTAGCGGTACCGCGTGTAACAACCAGACGCATCATGGCGCGGAGCAGTGCGGAGGTGTGGGGCGAGACAACGCGTTCGCCATTAGAAGCAACGGTAGTGTTGGGCTGTTTCAAGAGCGTCGGGCGGATGGCTTGACCGTCATTGACGATGGTAGCGACAGCGCCAGCTAACTGCACAGCGTTCACGGCAATGCCGTGGCCGAAAGCGGCAGTCATGGTTGTGGCTTGGCCCCAATCGCGCGCGGATGGAACCAGCGGCGCACCGACTTCAGGCAATTCGATCTTCGATTTTTCGGTGAGGCCGAGGCGGCTGAGGAATGCGCGTTGACGTGCGCCGCCGATACGTTCCGCCATGCGGGCAGAGCCGATATTCGATGAATGCGTGAAAATTTCCGCGACGTTCAGCCAACGATTTTCAGGATGAAAATCCTTGATTGTCTGGCCGCCGATTTCAATCGGATGCGTTGTGTCGAACGAGTCGCTCGGCTTCACAGTGCCGGTATCGAGGGCGAGGGCAGTGTTGAAGATCTTGAAAGTCGAGCCCATTTCATACACGCCCATCGTGTCGCGATTGAAGCGGGCTTCGTCTTCGGCATTGCCGGGATGTTGCGGATCGAAATCGGGCAGGGACACCATGCCGAGCATTTCGCCGGTCGACATGTCCATCACAAGGCCCGCTGCGCCGATGGCGTGGAAATTGTTCATGGCGATACTGAGTTCGCGATGCAAAATTGTTTGCACGCGCAAATCGAGCGAGGAGACAACGGCATCTGGCTGCTCTTCGAGCTTGGTATCGAATTCCTTCTCGAGGCCGCCAAGGCCGTTATTGTCGATATCGGTATAACCAACAACATGGGCCGCAACATTGCCTGCCGGATAAATGCGGCGCTCATCCGGACGGAATTCAAGACCGGCGATACCGAGCTTGTTCACTTCGTAGGATTGCTTTGGCGTCAGGTGGCGCTTGATCATCACGCAATGTTTGTTGCCGTGCAGATCTTCGCCGACTTTTTGCTTATCGAGTTCCGGCAGCACGGCGATCAGCTGCTTCAGCGCTTCGTCGGGATTAATGATCTTTTTGGCATCGGCGCAGAGAGAGACGGTCGGAAGGGATGTCGCGAGCACTGTGCCGTTGCGGTCGGTGATGTCCGCGCGGCTTGTGATGCTTTCGCTGGCTTCCTGATGGGCCATCGGCATTTCCGGAGCATCGTTCAGCAGTGTGAGATAGGCTAGGCGGCCGGCGATGACGAGGTAGGCGATGGAGAAAATCAAAGTCGCCGCCATCATGCGGCCGCGAGCGACTTCCAAAGCTTGTTCTTGCGGTGTTGCGAGGCGCCGAGATTTAGATCGGGGCGCAAAGAGGCCCGGCAGACTAGGTTGCCGTGAGGATGTCTGGCGCTTCGATTTGCGCCAGTCGCTCATTGATGCTCGTCAAGTTGCGTAAGCAACGCACCGATGGAATCCGGAGCCGGCTGTGCGCTGGCGGTACGTTCCATGATCATGTGATCGTTGATATGGCCGGTATCAGCAGCGGCAACAGTCGTGAGCGGAGCGGCTTTACGCTTGCTGGCCGATGCGATGACGTGCGGAGCAGGGGCCTGCAATGTTGTGCGAACGCTCGCGATCGGCGTGCCGGAAACGGCAACGGAAGCCATGGCTTCATTGCGGGTCGGAATGGCTTCAGCCAATTCGTTCAGCGGCACGACCTGCTGAGGCGAGGTCGGGCGCAAAGCGAGATGCTTCTTGCTCGAAGCTTCGATACGAGCAGGGTTGGCGAGATAAACCCATTCGGCCTTCAGCACGTGAATGCTCTTCTGCTCGTCTTCAATCGAGGCGTTGAGATCGTGCAGCTTGATCGTCAGATCATGCACACGGTCGCTGGTGCGGAACAATCCGACCGAAGCGGCGATGATGAGGGCAAACCAGAAAACAACCGAGGATGAGCGAGTCATGCGGCATTCTCCCTGAACACTGGTGCGTCGGTCCGTTCCGCCACGCGTAACTTGGCGGACCGCGCCCGTGGGTTTTTTTGAGCTTCTTCGGCGGATGGGGGCAAAGGCTTGCGTGAAAGCAAGCGGAAGGATGGGGCCGCGCTGTGATCGTTGGCGGGCATATGGCGGGAGACGCTGGGAGCCGTTTCGCTGCGGCGGCGAAGGAATTCTTTGACCGCGCGATCCTCGAGCGAATGGAAAGATACAACGGCGAGGCGGCCTTGCGGCTTCAGCAAGCTTTCGGCGGCGGCGAGGCCGCGCTTCAATTCGCCAAGCTCGTCGTTCACATGGATGCGGAGTGCTTGGAAGGTACGCGTGGCGGGATCGATGCCGTCTGCCGAACGCGGCACTGCGCTGCGCACGATGGCGGCAAGTTGCTTTGTGCGCGTGATGCGCATTTCCTTGCGGGCTTCGACGACCTTGCGCGCAACGCGGCGTGAGTGACGCTCTTCGCCGTAATTGAAAATGATGTCCGCGAGTTCGCGTTCGTCCATCTCATTCACGATGTCGGCAGCGGATGGGCCGCTCTGGCTCATCCGCATATCGAGAGGGCCGTCGGCCTGAAACGAAAAGCCGCGTGCTTCGTCGTCCAGCTGCGGCGAGGAAACGCCGAGATCGAGTGCGACGCCATCAACGGAACTGACATGTTCGCCGGCGAGGAGAACATCCATCGCACCGAACGGGCCTTGCAGGATTTTAAAGCGCGGCTCGAATTCTTTCGTGAATGATGCTGCAGCTTTTACAGCTTCGGGGTCACGGTCGACGCCGTAAACCTTTGTCTTCGCTGCAGTGAGGATAGCGCGGGAATAACCGCCGCGACCGAAGGTGCCATCGACGTAAATGCCGTTATCGCGCGGCGCCAGAGCATCGACAACTTCGCGCAATAAGACTGGGATATGTGCAGAAGCCGTCATGCTCAGAAGCCCCCGTTTTCGAACTTGCTGGCGGCGGCAATGATCTTGCTGAGCGAAATATCCTTGGCGCGAGCGGCAGAACGCGATGCGGCATCGTGCGCGACCAGCTTCTTCGGATTCCAAAGCTGGAATGTCTTGCGGCGACCGACGAACGCAACTTCTTCCTCGATGCCGACGGAAGATGCGAGTGACGAGGGCAAGGAGATGCGGCCTTCGCCATCGAACGGCAATTGCACGGAGCCGCCGAAAATCGTGGTTTCGATCAGCTCATACACATCCGGCGCGAGATCCTGTTTTTCGAGACTCTGGCTCAGCAATTCCAGATGGCCGATGGAGCAACCATCGAGCGCTTCATGTTGGAGCGAGCGGAATACGACGATACCCGATGCGTCCGAACCCAACGCGGCACGAAAAGATGCCGGAACCGACACCCGTCCCTTTTTGTCAATCTTGTTGACAAAGTTGGACAGGAAAACGGCCATGAAAAAACCTCAATTCGGGGGTGACGCGAACGGTACTGACAGAAAGTGCGGAATGACGGGCCCGAATGGTACTTTGGCGGTATCGTTTGGGTCTTCATGGGATATCATGGTTAAGATTGGGCGGTCAAGGGATTAAGTAATAAGAAGTAGTAAATGTTGTGGAAAATCAATTAACTATTATTGCGGCTCCGAAATAATTATCCACACCTGTGAATAAAACAAATGGCGAACATTTGGAGTTTATTCTGCTTTTGTTCTCGCGATTTTTACTCACTGTTAAACGAAGTTACCAAGACAGTGCGCAGCCGGAATAAACTTCGTTACGATCTACTGATTGCCTCTTAACTCCGAACGCATTACGACACACTTCTCGCCCGGAGATTTCATGCCAACCGACACACCGAAAAAGATCAATCTTGCCCTTCAGGGCGGGGGCTCGCATGGCGCGTTCACTTGGGGCGTGCTCGACCGGTTGCTCGATGAAGATGACCGACTGAAAATCGAAGGCATCAGCGGCACGAGTGCCGGTGCCATGAACGCCGCGATCCTTTTGCAGGGTTACGATGTCGGCGGCGCGAAAGGCGCCAAGGAATCCCTCGATACTTTCTGGCATGCCATCGGAAAACTCTCGAGCTTCAGCCTGCCACAGCGCACGCCTTACGATGTGATGATGGGCAACTGGAATGTCGACGCATCGCCGGTCGCGCAAATGATGGATGCGTGGCAGCGCATGTTCTCGCCGTATCAAACCAATCCGTTCAATTACAATCCGCTGCGCGATCTGCTCACTAAAACGCTCGATATCAAAACCATCCGCGAATCCGACACGATCAAGATTTTTATCTGCGCGACGAATGTCGAAACCGGACGCCCGCGTATTTTCGAGCGCAAGGAACTGACGGTCGATGCCGTTCTCGCCTCAAGCTGTTTGCCGTTTAATTTTCAGGCAGTGATGATCGACGGCTTGCCCTATTGGGATGGCGGTTATGTCGGCAACCCATCCATCTTTCCGCTCATCTATGAATGCCAAAGTCCGGATGTTGTGTTGGTGCAGATCAATCCGCTCGAACGCAAAGGCACGCCCGACACGCCGACCGAGATCATCAATCGGCTCAATGAAATCAGCTTTAATTCAGCTTTGGTCGGCGAGATGCGCGCGATCGCCTTTATCGAAAAATTGGTCGAGAACGATCATCTGAAGAGCGAGGAGGCGGCGCGTCTCAAGAAGATGAACATTCACATGATCGGCGCCGAAGACAAAATGAGCGCGCTCGGTGCCGCCAGCAAATCGAACGCGCAGATGGATTTTCTGGAATTTCTCAAAGACCTCGGCCGCACTACGGCGGAGAAATGGCTCGAGCAGAATTGGGATTTCATCGGCGAGAAATCCAGCATCGATATTCACAAGACGTTTTTGTAAAAAATAAGCCAGACGGCCTGTAAGCCGGGTTCTGTCGTTGCAGTCCTTGCAACGGATGACCATTCATCTGGGACGTTCGTTACCGAACGCCTCGCGCGACCAACCCGGACAGCCAGGGAAGAAACCCGCGCGTGTGTATACTTGCGTACAACCACGCTATGCTGTCCCTATTCGGTCTTGCTCCTGGTGGGGTTTGCCATGCCGTTTGCGTTACCGCCCACGCGGTGCGCTCTTACCGCACCTTTTCACCTTTTCCTGCAGAAGCAGGTAGTCTGTTTTCTGTGGCACTGTCCCTAGGGTTGCCCCCGCCGGACGTTATCCGGCACCATTTTCCTCTGGAGCCCGGACTTTCCTCCCCATTTCATCGCTGAAACAAGGCAGTCATCCGGCCATCTGGCAGGGCCTCTATAACATGCCGGTGGCTGCAAGGGATTGGAAAAACGCCCCAAATTCGCCTTAATGAGTCACCTGAAAAACACAGGGTTTTCAATTATGTGCGCCAAAAGGTTAATCCGTTGCCGCCTTTATACGGAAGGTGATACAACCTCGGCTTCAGTTTATACCCCCTCTCAGGAGAGACTTATGAAAAAGATTTCCGTATCCGTTCTGGCTTTGGCCGCTGTTCTTGCAGCGCCCGTCGCTCATGCTGACAGCATTCCCGGCTGGTATGTCGGTGCTGGCGCTGGCGCGACCTTCACGCCGGATGGCGTCACCAACACCCCGGGTGCCGATCACAACAACCTGATCTACGGTACCGGCTGGAACATCAACG
>DASTLS010000251.1:0-2844 GCA_035714725.1 Alphaproteobacteria bacterium
TCCTCGGCGAAAACGACAAACGCGTCGGCCGCACCATTCATAATGTGCCGGTTCTCGGCACCATTGGCGATTTGCCGGAAGTTGTCGAACAGCTGCGGGATAGCGGCAATGGCCCCAGCCGCCTGATCCTGACGCGCGGCATTGCGCGCTTTAACGGCTCCTACGTTGCGCAGCTTCTGGAGCAATCCACTGCGCTTGGCCTTAGCCTTTCGCGCATCCCTGCCCTGACCGATCTTCGCAATGATGTCTCGACCGCCTTTGTTATGCATGACAAGCCACTGGCGCTTGAAGATCTTCTGGGACGACCTGAGATCAAACTCAATCGCCACGACATTCGCGCCCTCGTCAAAGGCAAGCGCGTGCTCGTAACCGGCGCGGGCGGCACGATTGGCGCAGAGCTCGTGCGACAAATCGCAGCGCTCGAGCCCCAACACCTGACGCTGATCGAATTCAGCGAATTCAATCTCTACAAGATTGAAATGGAAGTGCGCGAAAGCCTCCCCTATCAAAGCACGCGCGCGCTGATCGCCGATGTGCGCGATGCCACGCGCATCGAACAGATTTTCCATGAAGAAAAGCCGGAACTGGTTTTTCATGCTGCCGCCATCAAGCATGTGCCGATTGCCGAAGAAAATGTGCGCGAAGCAATTCTGACCAATGTGCACGGCACGCGTGTTGTGGCCGATTGCGCCACACGAGCCAATGTCGCGGCGATGGTGCTGATCTCAACCGACAAAGCCGTCTATCCATCCAGCGTCATGGGAGCCACGAAACGCGCGGCGGAAATGTATTGCCAGGCGCTCGATCTCGCCACATCCAACACGCGCTTTATCACTGTGCGCTTCGGCAATGTGCTGGGTTCGACCGGCTCTGTTGTACCGCGCTTTCAGGAACAGCTTGCCAAGGGCGGTCCGCTTACCGTTACACACCCCGATATCACGCGTTACTTCATGACCGTGCATGAAGCGGTTGAGCTCGTGCTGCAGGCATCATCTCTCGGCGTGAAGCCAGGCGACCAGCGCGGCAAGGTTCTTGTCCTCGATATGGGACAGCCGGTGAAGATCGCCGATCTCGCGCGCCAGATCATTCGCCTTGCAGGCCTCAAACCCGACGAAGATATCCAGATCACCTATACCGGCCTGCGTCCCGGCGAGAAATTGCATGAAGAACTTTTTGCAGAAGCCGAAGAGCTCATGCCCTCCGCCGCCGATGGCGTGCAGATTGCGAAATCTTACACCGTCGATCTCGGTCAGCTGCAAAAGACGCTCAGTGATTTTGCTGCGCAGCTTCAGGGCGGCGCCAGCGACGGCACCGCACTCGAGAAGCTCTCCACCCTCGTACCGGAATTCCGCCGCGACGAAGCGCTAAAGGCTGCTGGTTAAGCCCAGTTTTAACCATAAAATTTGAAAAACTTAAAAGCCGCGTATGTAGGAAAGCATTTCGCATTTGCACGGCGGTGCTATACCGGAATCCTGATTTTTAAATGAGCGATCATTATGTTTAAAAAAATTACGGAATTTTTTGGCGATCTTTCAACATCTCTCACCGGCCCGGTAAAGAAGAAAAAAGAAGAGAAATATGCGCCCTATGACCCGGCGACGGAAGACTGGTCCGATCAAACGCTCGCCGATCTCGTTCTCACATTGCATGAAAATTCGCCTGATTTCACAACCGGCGCACCGATCAAAGAAATCGCCATCGTCGGCGCAAACATTTCTCCGGCTGGGATGCTGACAGCACGCGACGCTGATTATATTCGCGAATTCTTTATGGAATTGACCGCCTCTGGTTTACCCATCGACCCAAACGCGAATGTCATTAATTACAATCTGAACAATGCAAATGAGCATCGCGATATTTTTGACCGTATACAACCGGTCGATGCCTTAATGACCTGCCACTTAAATTTCTCAACTAAAACGGACGATGTTCGCGCCCCCACTATCACAGCCGATACCAAGGATGACTCAGCCAATCTCTTTTATCATATAAGCCCAAAAAGTATTGGGCCGAGCGCATGGCATGATCTTGCCGTTCAACTTGGGGCTCGCGTGATTGGCATTTTCGGCTACAAACGCTGCGTTAATATCGCTCATTTCCAACCCGCTCTTATTGAACAAAAAAATATTGCGTCCGATGCAAAGCCTGAACTTTATCTCTGCCCAAGCGCGCGCATGCCATTCACAAAAGATACATTTGGCGGCATGAATTTAGGAAAGGCGTTCGAGCATGGGAGGCTGCGTCTCATTGTCTCATATCAGTTGCTCGAAGACAGCACACAACATCCACTTCCGGCTAACAGCCGTCACCGTTCGGAAGTTGTGTATAAAAACGATAGCTGCATCCGGAATGCGATGGCGACCTATCGTGAGATCGAGCCAGCACAGATGCTGGTCAACGCTCCAAAAGCTACTGCAGGTTAAACCCGTTCGCGATAGCGGGCGTAAAAAGTATCGAGTGCCAATGTGCGCTGCTCGGGTGCTGCGGTGTTGGTCGTGCCGTAAACAACACGCAGTTGAAAACGGACATGCGGAATGCCCATTTTATCGCCCGCAACTTCGAGGACTTCGGCGGTTTCGACCATGGCACTTCCGACACGGCGACGGAAACGCGCGCCTTCTTCGACTGAATTTTGGTTTGAGAGTGCGTTCAGCATGTAAGCCTCAAAACAATAAGAAGCTGCGGAGCCAATAATATTTCTGTTCCGCAACGGCCAAGGCCGAATCTCGCCTTGGCGACCACTTGTCTAAAGCTTATGCGCCTTGAGCCGAGACTGACAAGCCCCTTAGAACCGGCGGAATCCCTGAGATTAAATCTTCGGCAATCAGTCCCGGACCGAAATCC
>DASTLS010000252.1:0-1761 GCA_035714725.1 Alphaproteobacteria bacterium
GATAAAAATGGCTCGGCTTGGTTCGATGCTGTTCGCGCTACGTTGAATGCGCTAACGGCAAATTGGGCGAAGAAAATCCCGCTGACTAAGCGCATTCGCATGCATATCGATCTCGCCGAAAAACTTGCGGCGTCGGATGAAAACACGGGTGCCGAAAATCTCTGGCGCAACGAAGCAGGCGAAGGCGCCGCCACATGGTTCAATGATTGGCAGCAAGCAGCTGAGCGTTTTCCCGATGTAACAGGCGATGAATATGAAGGCCTGTTTCATGCGTTGATGCGCACCGTTACCGTGCGCCCTACTTATGGTCAGCATATGCGACTCAGCATCCTGGGGCCTCTGGAAGCGCGTTTAATACAGGCGGATCGCATTATTCTTGGCGGCCTGAATGAAGGCACATGGCCTCCGGAAACACCGGTTGACCCATGGATGTCGCGACCCATGAAGATGGCTTTCGGCTTGCCCTCGCCTGAGCGACGCATCGGTTTATCGGCGCATGATTTTGCCCAGCTTGCGGCTGCGCCCGAAGTTTTTCTCACCCGCTCGCGCCGCGCCGGTAATTCGCCGACCGTGCCTTCGCGTTTTCTTCTCCAGTTGGAAACGGTTCTTCAGGCGCTTGGTTATTCGACTAAGGAAAAAGATTGTTTGGCGTCAAAAGAGCCTTGGGCGGAATGGGCGCGATTGTTGGATGATCCTGGCAAGCCGCCGCAACCCTGCATGCCGCCGGAACCGAAGCCGCCTGTTGCTGCGAGACCTGCAAAACTATCCGTCACCGATATCGGCACATGGCGGCGTAATCCTTACGCGATTTATGCGCGACGCATTCTCGATCTGAAAAAGCTTGAAGAGTTAGACGCAGATGTTGATGCCTCCGATCGTGGCACCATTATTCATGCCGCCCTCGAAGCTTTCGTCAAAGCCTATCCAGAGAAATTGCCGCTGAACGCTCATGAAGAATTGCTCAAGGAAGGCCGCAAGGTTTTCGAGGCCTATCAAGGGCATCCCGAAGTGAAAGCTTTCTGGTGGCCGCGTTTTGAACGTGCTGCGGAGTGGTTTTTGGAGCAAGAGGCTGAACGCCGCAACACAGTCACCAAATTCGTGCAAAGCGAAGCCAAAGGTAAAATGGGCCTCGGTAATTTTACACTCGAAGGCCGCGCCGATCGTGTGGAGCAACTGCGCGATGGCAACCTCGCTATTGTCGATTACAAAACCGGTACTCTACCTTCGGGCAAATCGGTGAAGGCCGGCTATGAGCCGCAGTTGCCGTTGCTTGCGCTAATCGCGGAAGAGGGTGGCTTCAAAGATATAGCTGCTGCAAAAGTAGAAAGCGTTGCTTATTGGAAATTGAGCGGCGGGCGCGAAGCTGGTACTGAAACAATCATTGCCGATGATGTGATGGATGTCGGGACGCTGGCGCAAGAAGCGCGCGCGGGGCTGGAAGATTTAATCAAGGCCTATGCCGATCAAAACATGCCGTACCGCGCAGTGCCGAAGCTGAAATTACAGCCCAAATATGACGATTATGCGCATCTCGCGCGCCTCGCCGAATGGGGCCGCACGGCGGAGGACGAATGACAAAAACCCTTCGCGCCCAAACAATTCCTCAAGAGGATATGACGCCGAGCCTCAAGCAAAGAATGGCATCGGAACCAACTGCGTCTGTTTGGGTGAATGCGTCTGCTGGCTCAGGCAAGACCACAGTTCTAACGAAACGCGTCTTGCGTTTGCTGCTCAATGGCGTTTCACCGCAAAAGATTTTGT
>DASTLS010000253.1:0-16640 GCA_035714725.1 Alphaproteobacteria bacterium
ATTTCAATCGCGAGCTCCATACCGCGCGCAGCGATTTCGGGATCGGGGTCGAGGCCGGTGACGGATGCGCCGTACTTTCCGGCAATGAGGCGCATGCGTCCGCCGAGACCAGCCGACAGATCAAGCACGCTCATATCTTTGGTGAGGCCGACAGCCCCCAGTAAGGGCTCGAGTAATTCGGCATCTGCCGGCGTGATAAAACCATCGCCCCACATTTTTTCGAGAATGGCGCCGGCCGGTGCTTGCCAGATGGGCTTCGGCGCTGCGGGTGCTGCCGGGGCCGGTGCGGCACCGGGAGCTTGTTTTGGCGTTGCGGTCCCTGCCGTCATCGGCAAAGGCTTGCCATGCTGGAATGGATTTTCATGACCGTCCTTCCAGAAATCCTGCGCAAAGCCGACAATATTCTGCTTCAGCTTCGGCAGAAGATCGGGATGCTTTTCAAGCAGCTTGGACAAAGGATTGGGCATTGAGACTGAAGGGGCGGGATTTACGAATCAGCGATCCTATCACGGATCGGTGCCCGAATAAAAATCAGGCGTGACCGGCTTCTCCGGACAGCATTTGCGGGCTGATGCCGATTTTGGCGAGGGCCCGCTCCCATTTCGTGTCGATTTCCTCATCGAACAAAATGGCATCGTCCGCCGGTGCCGTGAGCCAGCCATTGGCCTTCATTTCCGCATCCAACTGCCCTGCGCCCCAACCGGTATAGCCCAAAGCCATGACCGCACGTTCGGGGCCACCGCCATCGGCAATCGCCTGCAGAATTTCGATTGTGGCGCTGAGCGATATGGAATCGTCGATGCGCGTCGTTCCCTCTTTCAGGTAATCTGAGGAGTGCAAGACAAAGCCGCGCCCGGTTTCGACCGGACCACCGAAATGCACCTGCAGATCGGGCGTTTCATCTGTGGGCTTGATGTTCAATTGCCGCAGCAGGGATTCGAAATCCGCTTCACCGAACAAGCGATTGACGACAAGACCCATAGCACCGTTCGGGCCATGCGAGCAGACATATATAACGGAATGGGCAAAACGCGGATCGGGCATAGTCGGCATCGCGATCAGCAATTGGCCGGTCAGCCAATCCGATTGCTTATATAATGCCTCCAACGGCGGTTTATCCAAAGCCATCGTTCGATTCCGTTTTTTAAGACTTTTTGATTATACAGGTTTATAGCATCATGCACACAGTCAAAATCACTTCGCTGCTTTTCTCATGAAACGTTTGTTGCCGGTCCTTCTTCTGCTTCTCGCGCTGGCCTTGCCAGAACAAGCGCATGCGCTGGCGAGCGACTGGCAGAAAGATGACGACGTCGCCGTTCGGCTCATCACCGGCATGGATGGTGTCGGGCAAGAAAAATCAATTCCGCTCGGCCTCGAAATTCAAATGTCTCCCGGCTGGCACACATACTGGCGCACACCGGGCGCCGCAGGATTGCCGCCGCATATCGATTGGCAAAACACGATGACCGATGACGGCAACATGCAGGATGCCAAGCTCCTGTATCCCGCGCCGAAACGCTACACCGCCTATGGGCTCGAGACGGTTGGTTATCGCGATCATGTCGTGCTGCCAATCGACGCGACGCTGCGTGCGCAGGGCAAGCCGCTTGTGATCGGCGCATCTGTCGATCTGTTGGTCTGCTCCGCGATCTGCGTACCGAAGACATATAATATCGCGCTGACTGTTCCGGCGGGTGACGCTAAAGAAAGCGCCGATGCCGGCCTCATTAAGCAATATCGCGATCAGTTGCCGGGCAATGCCGAGCAATCCGGCCTCATTCTAAAAAGCGTAATCAGCGACGGCAAAAGCCTGCTGATCACCGTCGAATCTCGTGAAATACTGCAAGCACCGGATATCTTCATCGAAGATGACAAGAATATCGGATTTGACGCCCCAATCACCAAATTAGCGAACGATAATCACAGCGTGAAATTTCGCGTGCCGTTGGCCGATACTCTGCCGGATGGCATGGCACTCGCGGGCATGCCGCTTGTGATGACTGTCACCGATGGCGATCACGCGCTCGAGCAGCATATTGTGGCGCCACCCATCACGACTGAAGCGCCGAACGTCACGCCACCACCGATGCCGCTGACGCTTGCTATTCTATTCGCTATTCTTGGCGGCTTTATTCTGAATTTGATGCCTTGCGTGTTGCCGGTGCTGTCGATGAAAATCCTCAGCGTCGTATCGCATGGCGGCGGCGATGCGCGCACTGTACGCCACAGCTTCCTCATCACCGCAGCGGGCATTCTCTTTTCCTTCCTCGTGCTGGCCATGATGACGATAGGACTGAAAGCCTTCGGCCTCACGCTCGGATGGGGCGTGCAGTTCCAGCAGCCGATTTTCCTTGGCTGCCTTATCCTGCTTCTCACTCTGTTCGCTGCAAATATGTGGACACTGTTTGAAATCCGTTTGCCCGCATGGCTCGCGGATAATCTGAGCGATGCATCTTATCATCCAAAGCTCGCAGGTGATTTCGCCACCGGCGCTTTCGCGACTATTCTTGCAACGCCCTGCACCGCGCCCTTCCTCGGCACAGCTGTCGGCTTTGCGCTTGCCTCAGGCCCGCTTGATATCCTCGTGATTTTCATGGCGCTTGGGTTTGGGATGATCATCCCCTATCTCGCCATCGCGTTGTTCCCGAGCCTCGCTACCAAACTGCCGAAGCCGGGAGCATGGATGGTGCGCCTCCGCCATCTTCTCGGCCTCGCACTCGCAGCTACAGCCCTTTGGCTAATTTGGGTGCTGTCGGCACAGATCACCGCGAAGTTTGCGACGCTTGTCGGCCTCAGCATGCTCGGCATCGTTATTCTGCTTTCGCTGCGCAAAACGAGTGTCTCGCAAAAATTGATCAAGATTGGCCTGATCGATTTCGGTCTGGTAGCACTTGTTCTTATTATCGCGGGCTCCATCATTCCCAAACCTTTGACCAAGGTCGATGCGCTATGGCTGCCGTTCGATGAGCATGCGATTGCAGCAGATGTCGATGAAGGCAAGGTCGTGTTTGTCGATGTCACGGCCGATTGGTGCCTGACCTGTAAAGCCAACAAGAAATTTATACTGTCGCGCGACGATCTATCGCAGAAACTGTTCCATTCCGATGTGCTGGCGATGCAGGCGGATTGGACCAATCCCGACCCCGTTATTACCGCTTTCCTGCATAAATATGGGCGTTACGGCATACCCTTTAATGCGGTGTTCGGCCCCGGCGCACCCCAAGGCCTTGTGTTGCCGGAACTTCTCTCTCCGGAAGCGATTGAACAAGCCCTCGAGAAAGCCGCAAAACCGCCACAACCTTGATGTTTGATGCGGTCCGCCGTAAAGTCGCGGCGCTATTTCTGTACCTAGAGGGAGAGACCCATGACCATCAAAGCCGGCGACAAAATTCCTTCCGTCAATCTCAAGCAGCTGACCGCAAGCGGCATGCAGGACCTTTCAACCGAGAGCGTATTCTCCGGCAAGAAAGTCGTGATGTTCGCCGTTCCCGGCGCCTTCACCCCGACATGCTCGGCCAAGCATCTGCCCGGCTTCGTGCAACACCTCAACGATTTCAAATCGCGCGGCGTCGAAGTCGCGTGCCTTTCCGTCAACGATCCGTTCGTGATGAAGGCATGGCAGGAAAACGGCAAAGCCGACGGCATCACCATGCTGGCTGACGGCAATTGCACATTCACCAAGGCTCTTGGCCTTGAAATGGATGGCACCGGCTATGGCCTCGGCACACGTTGCCAGCGTTTCGCGCTTTATGCCGAAAACGGTGTTGTGAAATCGATCTCGGTTGAAAAGCCCGGCGCGTTTGAAGTCTCAAGCGCTGAAGCAATGTTGAAGGCTCTCGATACCAAAGCCGCAGCCTAAGATTTAATAAGTTAAAATAGAAAACGGCGGCCTTAAAGGGTCGCCGTTTTTATTTAGCGATATTGCTCAATCGCAGCGACTGCCAGCTGATCGACGCGCTCGTTCTCCGGATGGCCGGCATGACCTTTGACCCAAACAAATTTGATTTTATGCGGCTGCATAGCGGCTTGTAGGCGTTGCCAAAGATCGACGTTCTTCACCGGCTTTTTGTCTGCCGTCTTCCACCCGCGTTTAATCCAGTTCGGCATCCATTCTTCTGCGCCCTGCATCACATATTTGCTGTCGGTGTAGAGCGTAACATCGGTAGGTCGCGTGAGCGCTTCGAGCGCCGAAATCGCGCCCATCATTTCCATCCGGTTATTGGTGGTATCGGCGGCGCCGCCCGACATTTCTTTCTCTGTATCACCGTAGCGCAAAATTGCACCCCAACCACCTGGGCCCGGATTGCCGCTGCAAGCACCATCGGTGAAAATTTCAACTTGTTTACGTGCGTCACTCATACTGAAAGTCCATATGCGGAAACGTCTTTCACCATCTGATGGAACTGAAGTCGCGTGAGATATTCGAGCGGGTCTTTCGGCTTCACATCTGCGCCCGGCACTTGATTAAGCCAGTCATAAAGCCGCGTGAGGAGGAAGCGCATAGCAGCGCCGCGCGCCAGCAACGGCAATGCTTTCTTTTCCTCAGCCGAGAAAGGCCGCACTTCCTGATAGCCGCGCAACAGCGCTTTAGCCTTGGTGATATTGAATGCCGCGCTGGCTTCAAAGCACCAGGCGTTAAGGCAAATCGCGATTTCATAGGCAAACAGATCTTTGCACGCGAAATAGAAATCGATTACACCGCAAAGCTTTGGCCCATCAAAGAAAACATTATCTGGAAATAGATCGGCATGGATGATGCCCTGCGGCAAAGTCTTCGGCCAATTGGCGGTGAGAAAATCCAATTCATTCTGAATCAGATCGGCAAGGCCTGTGAAAACCTCGTCGGCACGCGCTTTCGATTTAGCAAACAAGGCAGGCCAGTCTTTGACACTCAAACTGTTCGGCCGTTCCATCTTGAAATCACCGACGGCAAGATGCATTGCGGCCAAAGCACGGCCAACCTCGGCGCATTCATCGGGCGTGATGCGCGTTGTTGCACGACCGGCCAGGAAACTCGTGAGTGCCGCGGGCCTATCGGCGAGACGCTTCAGCGCAACACCATCCTTCGCCTTTACCGGTGAGGGGCATGGCAGGTTCTTCTTCGCCAGATGCTCCATGAGACCGAGGAAAAATGGCAAATCTTCTTCCCGCACGCGCTTTTCATAAAGCGTGAGGACATAACGGTTTTTATCGGTTGTCACGAAGTAATTGGTGTTCTCGACACCCTGCCGGATGCCGGTCAGGTTTTGCAGCGCACCGAGATCATAGTCGCGCAAAAATGCACCAACTTCGCTTTCCGAAACTTTAGTGTAGACAGCCATGGGAAATATTTAGCATCTTCAAGGGCCTGTGCAATGTTTTTGGTTATGAGTCGCCTTTGAAGATTTTGTTTATTACATCCAATCGTGTCGGTGATGCCGTGCTTTCGACCGGCCTGCTCGCATGGATGGAAAAGCAATATCCGACAGCCCGTTTCACTATTGCTTGCGGCCCTTATGCCGCCGATCTGTTCCGCGCCACGCCGCGCCTCGACAAAATCATCGTCCTGAAAAAGAAGAGCTGGAACCGGCACTGGCTTGGCCTCTGGCGGCAAGCCATTCTCACGCGCTGGGATCTGATCGTCGATTTGCGCGATAGCGCCGTCTCCCGCCTTGTCCGTGCCGAGAGGCGCGCTTACCGCGTTCGCAATCACGACAACATGCAGCACAAGGTCGTGAAGAACGGCCTTACTCTTAATCTCTCGCCGCCACCCGCACCGCATATCTGGCTTGATGCCAAAGCTGAAGCTGCCGCCGAGAAACTTTTGCCACCGCTTCAGCCGTTCCTAGCGCTCGGCCCCGCCGCCAATTGGCCGGTGAAGCAGTGGCCGATCGAACGTTTTGCCGAGCTTGCGCAGAAACTCACTTCTGAGCGCGGCCCATTGCCCGGTGCGCCGATCATGATCATTGGCGATGAAAAAGAACGTGCGCAGATCATGCCACTGATCAACGCGCTACCGAAAAATCAGGCGGTGGACATCATCGGCCAGGATTTGATGACTGTTGCGGCGTGCCTCAAGCATGCGACGCTTTTTGTCGGCAATGATTCAGGACTGATGCATCTCTCGGCTGCAGTCGGCACCAAAACCCTCGGTCTATTCGGCCCCGGTTATGAGGAGATGTATGCGCCGTGGGGACCGCATTGCGCCTTTGTCCGCACGCCGGAAAGCCGCAAGGAATTGCTGAAGCGTCTCAAGCATCCGGGAGCACATCACCCCAATCTGATGGAAAGCCTGACTGTCGATACGGTCGTGAATGCCGCAGAGCGGCTGTTGGGCTAGCGGCTTTCGCCGTTACTGCCGTTGCCGATAATGCCCTGAATGAAATCGCCGAAAGCTTTGGAGATTTCCTGCGTCACAGCACCAACTGAAGTGGGGCCGCCTGAGAGTAGATCACGTTCAGGGATACTCGATTCCGCATCCGCCATATAATTGTGCCAGATTTCTGCCGGCAAGCTACCGCCGGTGATCTTTTTCATCGGCGCGTTATCGTCATTGCCGACCCAAACGCCGGTTGTGTAATTGCCAGTGAAGCCGAGGAACCATGCGTCACGATAATCGGAGCTGGTGCCCGTCTTGCCCGCAACGGGGCGGCCAATCTGCGCGCGCTTGCCGGTGCCGTATTTCACGACATCCTGCATCATATCGACCAGCACTTCGACGGCATGCTCGTTAACCGTCACAGGCGGCGTCACATCGGTGTGATGGTAAAGCACCTGCCCATCGCGATTACGAATTTCCTTAATGGCATAAGGTGTGATCGCACGACCATCCGCTGCGAGCGAAGCATAGGCACCTGTAATTTCCAGCGGCGTCACTTCGCTGGCGCCGAGCGCAAGAGCCGGATCATGTTCGAGCGGCGAGGTAATGCCGAGCGCACGTGCGGTCGCGATCACATTATCGGCTCCTGCCCGCATGAAAACACGCACGGCGACGGTATTGATCGATTCCGCCAGCGCTTCACGCGCGGTGATGGGACCACGATATTTGCCATCGAAGTTTTCCGGCGACCAATGGCCGAGCGTGATCGGCGCATCGGGAATGATATCTTCCGGCGTCAGGCCCTGTTGAATGGCAGTGAGATAAACAATTGGCTTAAAGCTTGAGCCCGGCTGGCGCATCGCTTGCGTTGCACGGTTAAACTGGCTGAGCGAGTAATTACGGCCACCGACCATCGCGCGAACGGCACCATCATTGGCGAGCGTCACAAGCGCGCCTTGCGAAACATCATGCAGATCTTGCTTAGCGAGAACGGCATCGAGATTACGTTCTGCCGAGCGCTCCAGATTCAAATCCAGCGTGGTGGAAACGATAATGTCTTGCGAGGCATCTTCCACGAGCGGACCGATTTGATCCTGCACCCAGTCGGCGAAGTAACGGCCATCACCTGCCGGGCCCGGTTTATGCATCGGTGGCGGCGCGCTCGTGATCGCAGCCTGTTTCTGCTGCGGCGTGATGTAACCGGCTTCGACCATCGCTTCCAAAACCACACGACCACGTGCCATCGAAAGCGCAGGATCATGCGTCGGCGCAAAGCGCGACGGCGCACGCAGTAAGCCGGCAATAATCGCAGCTTCGCGCAAATTGATTTCACGCGCCGACTTGCCGAAATAAATCCGCGAGGCAGCATCGACACCATACGAGCCGTTACCGAGATAAACGCGGTTTAGGTAAGCGGTCAGAATTTGGTCCTTGGTGTAGGTATGCTCAAGCCAGAGCGCGAGCATCATTTCCTGCACCTTGCGCTTCATGTTGCGGTCGGGCGAAAGGAACAGATTTTTCGCCAGCTGCTGCGTGAGCGTCGAGCCACCCTGCACAACATGGCCAGCCGTTACGTCGCGTAACGCAGCGCGCAAGAGACCCCAGATATCAATGCCGAAGTGGGAATAGAAGCGGCGATCTTCGATCGAGATGATCGCTTCGGGCAAATATTGCGGCACTTCTTCCAGCGTGACGTGATCGCCGTAGAGATCGCCGTAACGGGCAAACACTGTGCCGTCTTCGGCTTCAAGCGTTACAGAAGGACGGCGCGTCGGCTGCGTGATCTGGTGAATGTCGGGCAGATCAAGCGCACAATAGATAACGAAGCTGCCGACGAGGATGCCGCCCCATATGACCGCGAGGATGAAAGCCTGTACGAGCCAGGAACCATTGCCTTTGCCGCGCGGCGCGGGGCGCTGTCCGAAGAGGCGGCGTTTCTTTGACATGGTGTCCTAAACATCCCTGAGCGAGTGCGGCCGAAGATTACCAGAAATTGAGGAAATAAAAGGGCCGAAATAAGGTATCGCTACCTTTTTCGGGCAATTTGACAAAGCGCCGGTATCAGGTAGCTTTTAGCCCTTCCAAGAACAGGCATTCACAGTGAGGATTGTATGGGTAGCGTTTTTAGCCGGCCTTTGTCACCCGACGAAGAAGCCCTGAGAGACTTGGTCAAAGCATCCAACAGCATTAAGGCTATCGTTTTAGTTCCGGTATTGGCTGTAACTGCGGCCACAGTCCTCTTAACAAATCATGCCAGAAAACCAACCGACGCGCCGCAGCCGCCCAAGTCGATGCCGCACGCAACAGCTCCGCTTCTGGCCCCTGCTCCGCCGAAATAAGAACGAAGGTTTTTACTGCGGCTTGGCTTCTTCAGCCGCAATGGCTGTTCCTGTAGCGTCAGGCACAAAATGCATCGGCACGACACCGGTCACGCCGCAAGCGCGGACGGTCCATTCTTCGTTCCATGAACGCTTCTCACGCCCTTCCATTGCCGAAGGGCTTGCCTCTCCAAAACCGATGAATTTCGTATCGGTATATTGAACGTCTTTGCAGTCTTTGGACGGCAAAAGCTTCTGCATCGATAGGAAGGCATACATAAGGGCATCTTTTTGAAGGAGCATTGAAGCTGCTGTTGTTCCCGGCAATAGTCCGGTTCTTTGGACCGGCCCGCTCTGCGGCACGCTATATTGAATATTGAAAACGCGACTTTGGTCGCATCCCTCGACCAGCGAAACAACGCGCCACTGCCCGAATATCGGCATGCCGGATTGATCAAACGTCGGCGCTATATCAATGACGACATTCGTCGACTTCATCTGCTTGGATGAGCAATCTCCGACCAGCACGTCCCATTGGTGCATCATCATGCCAACGACACCCTGTCGCTGATCGGGGCGCATCATGAAAGATTTCAATTCCGGCGACATAGGAATGGGATCTGCTTTTGCAGAAAGCGGGATTCCAAGAATGAGGATGATCAGGAGAGCGATTTTACGCATGGGGCCTCTGTTCAAGACTACCGAATGCTGGTGCCGCTGGAGGGATTTGAACCCCCGACCTTAGCTTTACGAAAGCTCTGCTCTACCACTGAGCTACAGCGGCTTATGTGGTGGGAAGCTCATAATCGGTATGGGCTCCAGCGTCAACAATCCCGTAATTAAGCTTTGCGGGCCGTCGGCGGAATATGCGCCGCGGAAGGACTGACTTTCTGGCCTTTTTTAACGGCATAGAGCTCAAGCCTGTCACCAAGCAGGTCATAACCGAGCTTGGCAGCAATCTTCTTTTTAAGGCCTTCGAGTTCCTCATCCTGAAATTCGATGATCTCGCCGCTGTTGATATCGATCAGATGGTGGTGATGGTGATGCTCTTCGCGGCTTTCCTCATAGCGCGCGCGGCCATCGCCGAAATCGAGGCGGTCGATAACGCTGGCTTCTTCGAACAGGCGCATCGTCCGGTATACCGTCGCGACGCTGATCTTGGGGTCGATTGCTGCAGCGCGGCGAAAGATTTCTTCCACATCCGGATGATCGTGCGCATCCGACAAAACGCGGCTGATAACGCGGCGTTGTTCGGTCATTTTGAGGCCGCGCTCGGCACAGAGTGTTTCAATGCGTGAAGGCATGCTTCAGGATATGCCCCAAATCCCTCTGCGAGTCATCCCCCTCGGGGAAGCCTTAAGAATCGGGGTCTTGCCATATTAGGCACTTCTGCTTATGAAGGCGGGAGAGCCATTTCAGGAGCCTTAAAGAAAATGCCGTACGTCGTTACCGAAGCCTGCATCCGCTGCAAATACATGGACTGCGTTGAAGTTTGCCCCGTCGATTGTTTCTACGAAGGCGAAAACATGCTGGTCATCAGCCCCGATGAATGCATCGATTGCGGCGTGTGCGAGCCGGAATGCCCGGCCGAGGCCATCATCTCGGATACCGACGCCGAGGCTGAAAAATGGCTCGAGATCAATCGCGAGTATGCCGGCAAGTGGCCGAACATTACCCGCAAGAAAGACGCGCCTGCCGATGCCGATGAATGGAAGGGCAAGCCGGATAAATTCGCCAACAACTTTAGCGACAAGCCGGGCGCCTAAGACCTATTTCCGGTTTTATTTTTAAGTACCGTATTTTCAGGAAAGGTGTGAATTATGAGCGACGCTTCAATTGCATCCGAAATTTCCGAAGCCGGCAACGCAACAACTAAAAAACTTCCAAGATTGGAAGTTGGCCGTGTCATCCATTCAGCATGGTATGGCCCATGCATATGCGTTGGCACGCATTTAACCCCCGGCAAGATACCTACCGATCGTTATGATTATAAAATCCGGTCTATCTTCGCCCCTGATTCAGCCCCAATTATCCGTCAAGAGCGGGCCTATTTAACACCCCCTATTGAGCCTGCAGTTCTGGATGCAGCCCTTGTTGCACTCCAAACTCCGGCACAAACGATCACAGACCTTTCACCTAAATCACGCAAAGATATTCTTATGTCAGGGGATATCGTTCGCGTTGCACAGCTAGCGAGTACGCTCGCAAAAATTAATTCCGAAGATGTGTCTCTGCTCGACGATTCAAAGAAAGCACAAAATCTTCTCGCCAAGACTTTTGCCGGTCGCGCCATTGCTACACGGAGAAGCAGCGGTACTTCCGTCGCAACACTCGATGATCGCCTGAAATATTTGTCGCGGGCGGAATTTGTTGTGAAGCGTGTTCTTGCCGATAAAGTTGGCACGGTCACAATTCAGAATTTTTATTCTCTCGAAGCCCCGTTACCTAAAAAAGTCGAAGGCACGGCAACACCTGCAAGCTCGCCGGTGGCAGAAGAAAAAGTATTGGCGGCGCTCGCCCCTTTCCGCCCTGAACTTCGCGCACAGGCTGCAGCAGAAACGGCTGGCACTTCTGGCGTTCCCTGGACCTATCCTAACTACGCGCATGGCATACGCGGCGAGAGCCGCCCTCCCGAAGGCGGCAAGTGGAACTATCCGATGGGGTTCCGTAGCGGCAAGACACCTCAGGTAGCACCGGAATAAACAACAACTCTTGGTTGTGAAACTTTCGCCTATGGTTAATTTTTGATTCGTCTACGAATCAATTAAGTTATTGATATAGCTTATAAATGACGTTTTCTTGTGCGAAAGCTTTGTAATAATCCCTAATAAATGGTATATAAATACCCCTGTCGGGCAATTGTCCTGGCGGATGTGGTGGAACGAGCTTCTTCCTCATTTCCATGCAGCCTCAAGAGTTTGCACCATCCATCATCCGATGGACGATGCAAAAGCCGTATTAAGATTTGAGGCTGAAGGAAACGATGAAGAGTCGGAGTTAAGACATTCAGACTCCGAAATTTATGTCTCGACCACACTTCCGTCACGATGAATTGCTAGAACGATCCCCGAAGCTCCAAGCGAGAGGAATGAAGATCATGGCTGAGAAGTTGGAATTCAAGAAAGGTGATTTTGTTGTGTACCCGGCGCATGGCGTAGGCCGCGTCGAAGGCATCGATACGTTTTCGGTCTCGGGCCAGAACGTAACGCTCTATTCGATTTCGTTCGAACAGGATCGCATGCGCCTTAAGGTACCTGTCGCCAAAGCCAAGACCTCGGGCCTCCGTCGCCTCTCCTCGCGCGACCGTATCAAGGAAGCGCTCTCCACGCTGCAGGGCCGCTCGAAGGTTCGCCGCGTCATGTGGAGCCGTCGCGCGCAGGAATATGAATCAAAGATCAACTCGGGCGATCCAGTATCAATCGCCGAAGTCGTACGCGATCTGCATCGCGGCAGCGACCAGCCGGAACAGTCCTACAGCGAACGCCAGATCTATCAGGCTGCGCTGGAACGCCTGGCCCGTGAACTTGCTGCGGTCGAAAAGATCGACCAGCAGAAAGCCACGCTGAAGCTTGAAAACGTGCTTACCAAAGAACGCGAAAAGAAAGCGGCTTGAGAATCGAAATTTAGCTGTCTTATAAACTTCGGGCGGGATGAAAATCCCGCCCTTTTTTTAAATTTTAAATGGAGATTATTATGGATAAGTCTTGGTTAGATCTGTCGCCTGTAGAACTTTTTCGTCGCGCCCAGGCTGAGCAACCGTCGCGTTCACGGACGCCTCAAGTTGAAAGCCTCACGGACGCAGCGGTCATCAGAGATGCAGATAATGAGATGGGCAGTGTTCACGCTTTTGCCCGTCCGCGCTTCGTAGCTCCAGGCTCTTACCTCCTGCACGATCTCGCGGAAAAGTAAGCCTAAGGGCTCAACGTCTTTTTAAGTTCTTCGACGCGCGCTTTATAAAACGCTTCCTGCTTGGCGTCGCCGAGCTGCTGATAGACGTAGACCAGACCTACGTAGGCGGGCAGGAAATGCTCGTCCAGCTCGATCGCGCGTTTGAGCTCTTTGATCAGCTCATCCGGATGCTGTTGCCAGCCCGGCTGCATCGAAAGCACCTGCGCGATATTTTGGTGGATCTCCGGCAGGTTGTCGTTGACCTGTTCCGATTGGCGGAAAATCGCCAGCGCCTTGTCATATTCCTTACGCTCGGCATAAGCCCGGCCAAGATTATTCATCGCGCGTACCGATACCTCGCCATGATTGAGGATGTTCGGATAGAAGGTAAATTCGTCTTTCCAGACGGTATTTTGGTCGTACGTCATCACACCCAACGTTACCGCAATCCCCAATGCCACAATCCCCGCGAGGCCTTCAAAATGCTTGAGGCCCTTATATTCTAGAAGCCCTGCGAGGCTTTCCGAGAAACCGAGGCATAAACCGATCGCCGGCACATACATCCAATGCTCGAGAAATCGCATGATCAGCGGGACGACGATGCCGGCATCAAGGCTGTGCGCGGCGGCAAACCACATGAACGCCCAACTCAGCGCATAGTGTTTTTTGCGAATACCCCAGATCGTTACGCCAATGCCAACCAGAAGAATGGCGAAGCCTTCCAGCACATCGGCAGTGAAGAAACTGGTGTAGACCGGAAACATGCGCTCGTAGTGCAGATCGACGGGCACAAAAAGCACAGAGACATAGGCGGGTATCGTCGCAAGGAAGGTATAGATGCGGCTATCGATATGCGTGGCGTAATAATGAAGCGCGGGCAAAGAGTCGAAGGAGTGGTCAAACTGCTGGAAATCCAGCACCGTGAAACGCAGCACCGAATAAATCGCCGCCAACGCGAAGAGCGGCCAGAGGGGGAGATAGAGCTTCCAGTTCTTCCGCTCAGGGCTCAGCAGGAAAAGACAGCACATGGCCAGCAAAGGCACGGTAACCGCCGTCTCCTTACTGAGGATGGCCAGAATATAAACCGGGCACGCCAGCAGCACGCGCTTCAGCGTGGCTTCCGGCAAAATCATAAGCAGCGTGATCAGGCTGAAAACGACGCTCAGTGTATCGGCTGTCGAACTTATATAGGTAACGGCTTCGGTATGAAGCGGGTGCAAAGCCCAGATCAGCGTGCCGAAGAAAACGGCCGTGGGGCGGATCTTAAGCTTCCGACCAAGCGCATAGACGAGGCATGTATTGATGACATGCAAGCCCACATTCAGCGCGTGATAGGCCGTGATCGACAACCCGAACAGGGAATTAATGATTGTATAAACAAGGATTTGGAGCGGGCGGTAAAAGTCATTTGTGATGCCCGCACCACCGGCTGCCGATGACAAGAAGATATGGCTCATCGGCAAATTGCCGAGAACATATTGATTGCGCTGGATAAGGGACTCGTCGTCGAACAAAAAGACATTGTGATAGACGTTGCTATACGCAGCCAGCACCATCACAGCCAACATGAAGGTGGGCCAATAAGTCGCCAGAATTGGATGATCTTTTAGTGCGGGGTAAATCACAGGGACCTGACCGACTGAGCTGAAGAGAATCGACTCTCCTCACATCACACTCTCATTGTCAACGCGAAGCACGCGTTCGAAAAGTAAATAATTTATGAACGGATGCTTGCAATGAGGTGAGTCGCATGATCATTTCGGTCTGCGTCCTTTCCTTAGTTCCCATCTGATTCGCCATGGTGACTGCTTTGAACGAGAAATTCGCAGAACTCGGCTCCCCTCGCCGTATTTGGGCCGTCGCCGCCATCAACGGCGATCTCGACCGGCTGTGCGCCTTGCACGATCATCTCGCGACCCGTTTCAATGTGCGCGACCGTCTGCTGTATCTCGGCAATTATCTCGGCGTTGAATCCCGCAATAACGCGGCCGTGTTCGATGAAGTTCTCGCCTTCCGCGCTGCCCTGCTTTCGAAGGGCGGCATGGAGCCGTCCGATATCGTTTATCTCCGCGGTGCCGCTGAAGAAGCCTGGCAACGCCTCCTCCGCCTGCAATTCGCGCCGGCAGCGATGCAAGCGCTTGAGAAGCTTTTAGCATCGGGCGTTGAATCTTATCTCCGTCTCTATGGCGTCAGCATCAACGATACGAAATCGATGGCCCGTGCCGGCAGCATGGCGATCACGCGCTGGACTAATCAGCTGCGCGCTCTGCAACGCATGGCGCCCGGGCATGAATCCCTCATCTGCGGTATGCGCCGCGCGGCCTTCGCGCAGATGCCCGGCGATCAGGAAAAACTGTTATTCGTTCCGGCTGGCTACGATCCATCCCGCACGCTCGAAGACCAAGGCGATGCGCTGTGGTGGACATCGGCGACCTTCCAATTGGCCGGTCGTGCGCAAAATGTTTACAGCCGTATCGTGCGCGGCTTCGACAGCGTCAATGGCGGCGCCGAGCTTGATGGCGAGGCAGTAACGCTCGACGGCGGTTGCGGCCGTGGCGGCCCGCTGATGTGCGGCTGCTTCACACCGCAAGGCAAACTGCTGGAAGTGATTGCAGTCGGCGGCCAAGGCGCTTTGGAATCCGCACCGTTCGAGCGCGAAATCGCCAACGATGTGTTCGCAGCACCGAAAGTGCAACCTGCCAACAGCCCGGCAGCACCGCAATACTTCGCGGAACGCGCTTCAGCCTAAAAATTATCGCTTAGAAAATCAGGCCGTCCGCATGCTTGCGGAACGCAGCATCGACATCTTCCATCGAGGCTTTGACACCAAGCGCGTGCATCGATGTGACGCCATATTCTGAAATGCCGCACGGTACGATGCCGGTGTAATGGACCAGCTCCGGATTCACGTTCAGGGCAAGGCCGTGATAGGCGATCCATTTGCGCACGCGCACGCCGATTGCCGCAATCTTTTTCTCATAACCGGCATGATCGACCCAGATGCCGATGCGCCCCTCGCGTCTGCCGCTCTCAATACCGAAATCGCGAAGGGTCCGAATAATCCATTCCTCGAGACGCCAGACATGCTGCCGCACATCCTTGTCGCGCGCGCGGAGATCCGTCATGGCGTAAATTACGCGCTGGCCGGGACCGTGATAGGTGTAGCGCCCGCCGCGCCCGGTCTGGAAAACCGGGAAACGCTTGGGATCCACCAGCTCGTTCGGATCGGCACTGGTACCTGCCGTGTAGAGCGAGGGATGCTCGAGCAGCCACATAAGATCGCCGGCATGGCCGCTTTCGATAGCCGTCACGCGCGCTTCCATATCGCGCAACGCTTCAGGATAGGCAGTAATGCCGGGCGTCATGCGCCATTCGGGCATCAATGAGGGTCGGGTTTCCGACGTGGTTTTTTGGGCCGTTTGCATGCCGGCACTATACGCAAAAGCCCGAAAAACGCCAATCCTTGCGCTTTATGCCGGGCGGCGTTTTGTGCCTTGAAACAAGGGGTTTATCTCTGCTATTGGCTTGCCCCTACCTTCGTGCGGTCATGGCGGAATTGGTAGACGCGCCAGCTTGAGGTGCTGGTGAGGGAAACCTCTTGGAAGTTCGAGTCTTCTTGACCGCACCAATCTTAATACTTTTCTAAGCATGTTTTTGGGTTTTCGTATTTCGATCAATTAGTTCTAGTTCGAAAAACGAAGCCCACCCGAAGCAGACTCGAACTCCAGTCTGCTTTTATTTCACCTCTGTTTCCGTGGGCGGCTTACCTCCCATCAACTCCTCTAGCGAGATAATTTTTTCTCGCTCGTTTATTTTCCACAGCAGTTGAATAAGTCCACTGAGGTTATCAAGGGCCATAGCAGCTTCGCCTTCAGTCAGCGGATCATCGGGACGGCCTTCGTTGATTATTTCACGGAAAGTCTTTTCTTCTGGCTTTTTAGACATAGTTCGCTCCTTAATTTGGGCATGAAAAAGCCCCACCAGGTAGCGGGGCGACAAAAAATGTTAAAAGCTGTTTTATAAATCTAGTCAAAAATTCCAGCGGCTTCGTTTGCCATTTGACGGCGACCCGTTGTTCCGCTGTGGAAGTAAGGTTCAATGCCTACAAGTCTATAAAGCGAGCTAACGCCATAAGC
>DASTLS010000254.1:0-2248 GCA_035714725.1 Alphaproteobacteria bacterium
CGATTGCAAGATTGCTTGCGGCTGATGTCGGTCTCTATTTCGAGCCAGTCTCAGCTGTCGCTTCCGGTGTTGCCGAGCTTCGCAAGATTTTTGAAGCTGCGCAGGAACGTCGAGCCACGGGGCAGGGTACACTTCTGTTCATCGATGAAATTCATCGCTTCAATCGCGCGCAGCAGGATGTGCTATTGCCTTATGTCGAAGACGGCACGGTTACGCTTGTAGGTGCCACGACGGAAAATCCGTCCTTTGAACTCAACGGCGCTCTTTTATCCCGCGCGCAAGTGTTGGTGCTGAACCGGCTCGATGATGCCGCGCTTGAGTTACTCCTTAAAAGTGCTGAAGCGCTCGCCAAAAAACCTTTGTTGCTGACTGATGATGCCCGCACTGCGCTGAAGGCCATGGCTGATGGTGACGGACGCTATATCCTCGTCATGGCCGAAGAGATTTTGTCACTTCCGTCCGGTAAGACGCTTGATGCCCAACAGCTCGCCGATTTCGTGCAGCGCCGCCGTCCGCTTTATGATAAGGCGCAAGAAAGCCATTACAACCTCATTAGTGCGCTGCATAAATCTTTGCGCGGTAGTGATTGCAGCGCCGCACTCTATTGGCTCGCGCGTATGTTGTCTGGTGGTGAGGAGCCGCGTTATATCGCCCGCCGCCTTACGCGTTTCGCCAGCGAGGATATTGGTCTCGCCGATCCGCAGGCTCTCCCAATTGCACTAGCTGCTTGGGAAGCCTATGAGCGCCTCGGCAGCCCGGAAGGTGAGTTAGCGATTGCCGAGCTTGTGATCTATCTCGCGACCGCGCCGAAATCGAATGCATCTTATGTGGCTTATGGCGCCGCCATGCGCTCGGCGAAGGAGCATGGCTCTCTGATGCCACCAAAACACATCCTTAATGCCCCGACTAAGCTGATGAAGGAAATCGGCTACGGCGCAGGCTATGCGTACGATCATGACGCGGAAGATGCCTTTTCAGGACAGAATTATTTCCCGGATGGCATGGCGCGGGAAGATTATTACCAGCCGGTCGAACGCGGCTTCGAACGGGAGGTAAAAAAGCGCCTCGATTACTGGTCGGAGCTCCGCAAAAAACGCTGAGCCAATATCTTGCAAGCGTGCGAATTACTTATTATGGTCAAGTAATTACCGCACCCCGAGGAGTATAGATATGTCCGCCGATCAATCGTTTTTTGCTCAACGTCTTGCCAAGGTGAAGGCTTCGCCGACCTTGGGAATCACGAAGTTGGCGCTGGAGCTTAAAGCGTCAGGCAAAGACGTTATCGGCCTCGCCGCAGGTGAGCCGGATTTCGATACGCCTGATTTCGTCAAAGAAGGCGCGATTGCAGCGATCAACCGTGGCGATACCAAATACACCGCTGTCGATGGCACACCCGCGCTTAAGAAAGCGATCTGCGACAAATTCAGCCGCGAGAACGGCCTGACTTATAAGCCAAGCCAGATCATCGTTGGCACCGGCGGCAAGCAAGTTATTTTCAATGCCATCTTGGCCACTGTCAGCCCCGGCGATGAAGTTATCATCCCGGCGCCTTACTGGGTTTCGTACCCCGACATGGTGAACCTCGCCGAAGGTAAGCCCGTGTTTGTCGCGACGACGGAGCAGAGCGGCTTCAAAATGTCGCCGCAGGATCTCGAGAAGGTGATCACGTCAAAAACCAAATGGCTCATCCTCAATTCGCCGAGCAATCCAACGGGAGCTGCCTACACCAAGGCTGAACTTCGTGCATTGGCCGATGTGCTGCTCAAGCATCCGCATGTCTGGATCTTGGCGGACGATATCTATGAACATCTCGTCTATGATAATTTCGAATTCACCACTATCGCGCAGGTCGAGCCGAAGCTCTATGACCGCACGCTGACAATGAATGGTGTTTCGAAGGCCTATAACATGACTGGCTGGCGTATCGGCTATGCCGGCGGTCCGGAACATCTCATCAAGAAGATGGCCGAAATTCAGGGCCACTCCACCAGCAATCCGTCATCGATCAGTCAGGCGGCAGCTGTTGCGGCGCTTACGGGGTCACAAGACTTCATGAAGAAGCAGCTCGCCACGTTCCAGGAACGTCGCAACATGGTTGTGGAGCTCCTCAACCAGGTGCCGGGCCTGAAATGCTCGAAGCCCGAAGGCGCATTCTATGTTTATCCGAGCTGCGCGGGCCTCATCGGCAAGAAGACGCCGGATGGCAAAGTGCTGAACAATGACGAAGACGTCGCGAAGTATCTGCTCG